>JANMTJ010000086.1:0-3464 GCA_031390295.1 Oleiharenicola sp. | reverse complement strand
GCCAATCCTCGCCCACGGCGGCATAATGGATGACGCACTTGCGCTTCTTCAGTTCCATCCGCTTGTGGCGGACAAAGAGGGCGATGCTGACACCGACCTGGATGCCGAAGACGTTGTGCGTCGTGCCGGAGAGTTTGGGATTCTTCCGCACATTGCCGCCGAGATCGACGATGTAGATGGCGTCGAAGTCCTGGGCGAGATGCGCGCGGACGCCATCGGTAGCAAGTCCGTCCACGTAACCGGAGTTGGTCACATAGGCGACGATACCCTCATCGCCGATCCGGTCGCTGGCCCAGCGGATGGCCTTGATATAAGGATCGCTCAAGGAATTCATCAGCCTGGCGGCCGAGTCGGTGGCGAAGGTGTTCTTGATCCGGCGGTCGAGGTGCGGGTATTTCCGGTTCTTGTTGTTGTCGTTCTCGTCCTGCTGCCACGCATTGTAGGGCGGGTTGCCGAGGATGACGCGGATGGGCGCCTTTTTCTGAGCGTTCACACGCTCGGTGTTCTTCGTCAGGTCGAGGGCCAGTTCCATCGTCTCGCCGTGCGGCTCGGCCAGCTCGAAGGTGTCCACGAGGCAGAGGCCGGGGAAGGGTTCGTAGGTGCCGGTCTTCTCGAAATACTCGTGCTCCACGTTCTGCGCCGCGATGTAGTAGGGCAGCAGCATGATCTCGTTGGCCCAGAGCTCGCCGGCATACTTTCGTTTCAGGGCGGCGGCGGGCAGCTCGCGCATGAGGTGGACGAGGAAGTTGCCCGTGCCGGTGAAGGGGTCGAGGAAATGGACGCCGTCGGCCCCGAGGTCCTTGCCGAATTCAGCCTTCAGCAGCTCGCGGATGCTGGCGATCATGAAGCGGACGATGCTAGGCGGCGTGTAGACGATGCCCATGGTGTCGGCCACCTTCACGGCGAAGCCCTGGAAGAAGCGCTCGTAGACCGTGTTCAGGACTTTCTGCTTCTCCGAGAAGTCCTCGATGGTCCCGGCGGCGCTCTCGATGGCGACGTAGAAGCGGTCGAGTTTCCGGAGGAACTCGGCCCGGGAGAAGTGGCCGGCGGCGAGGGCGTCGATCACCTTCTCGATCTCGACGGCGATGACGTTGCGCCGGGTGAAATCGGGGTTGCTGAAGACGGAGGTGAAGAGCCGGGCGGTGAGCAGATGCTGGATGAGCATCTCCTCGATGGCGGAGTCGGCGAGGCCGGGGTTGATGGCGGTGCGGCAGAGGGCGGCGAAATCGGTGAAGGCGGCGGCGAATTTCTTCACCGGCTGGGTGCCCTCGGTGCCCCGGGCGCGGCGGATGAGTGTGGTGAGGCTCCGACCCAGCTCGGCCACGCGCTCGCGGAACTCCTCCGTGGCTCGCTCCCAGTCGGCCAGCGCCGGCTCGCGGTAGGCGAAGAATCGGGCGAGTACCTCGACGAGCTGCTCGCGCTTGGTGTCGATGTAGTAATCGAGCACGACCTTGCCGTCCTGCACGAGGAGGGCGCGGCGGGGCTGCCAGAAGAGCGTGTTTTTCGCGGGATAGCCGAGCTTGAGCTTGGCGCGCATCTCGGCGGCGAGGTCGTCGGCATCGTCCTTGGCCTCGAGGCAACCGTGGACGAGGCGGTATTCGTCGAGCAGGGCACCGTCGAGGCGAAGCGAGGCGGCGCCGGAGCGGGTGATGGCGTATTCGCGGACGAGGGTCCAACGGAGCGGCCCGGCGCCGGCCTCGATCAGGCTGTGCCAAGCCTCGCGCACGGCGGTTTCATGCCGGGCACCGACGTTAGCCAGCTGGGCCAGGGCGAGGTAGTAGGCGCTGACGGCCTTGTGCGTGGGCTTGAGGGAAAAGGGAGCCGACATGAAAGCAATGACGCGAAACTACCAGCAGGCCCGTTGATTGCCAAGCGGTTTAGCGGGCGTAGGATAGGAATCCTTCGCAGCGGTAAGCAATAAGCATTAAGCGGTAAGCGGGGCCAGCGATAAGCCCTTAGCGGTAAGCCGTCAGCTTTCAGCTTTGCTCCCTCACCTGCCCAAGGGCACCCGGTTCAGTCGGCCTACGACCATTGCCTAGGCAATGCCATCTCCGCCTCTCGGCTACGTCAGCCAATCCTGGAGCCACCCGTCCAAATGTTTGAGTTCGCAATTTGCGACCGCAAAGCCGCGGGCGTCTCAGGCTGCGACAACTTCGACGCGGGCCCGGAAGCCCAGCAGGCGAAGGAGTCTTGAACACTCCTCCCAACCCAGCCCAAAAGTCCGGACATCGGCCACCCCAATACGGGGCACGACCTTGCGCAACACCGCGGCATCTTGCCGGGCGAAATCCCCCTTCAGCATGGCTTGTTCCGCCCAATCCACCAAAGCCGCCTGCGTGATCCGCCCCTTGAGGTAGGCGTTCAGCTTTCGCGCGGTGGACTGGCGGGTGATCTTCACGGCGGGAATCTACGCCTTCCGGTGGCCCCTGTCCACCGGGTATTTTTCATGCACTTCGACCAACCTTCCCCGTTCATCACGGATTTCCTGCCAGAAACGCAGGGTGCGTTCGGTTCCATCCACCGCCTTCAGATAACGGGCAGACCAGCCGGAATGTCCGTGGACCTCGATCCAATAAAGCCGCCCGCCGCCAGGCAGGTTCTGCCAGTGCGTGAATCGGCGTTCGTTTTGTGCCCGGGAGCCCATGATTCACCGCTAACGGCGGTGTTCGTTGGCCCGGATACAAGCTGGAAGCAGACGGAGGCCTCCGCAACCCGGAAGAAAACACGGCGGGCCCAGCGGGCCCGCCCTACCCCCGGCCCGCAGGGACCCCGCATATGCCAAGGCTTCGGCGAGGTAAGCGCGGGCCAGCCAGCCAGGCGGTTGAGGGCAACCGCCCCTACCCTTTGCGGCTTGGCGTGAGATCATGTCGGGGCGTTCAACCTTCGCCAAGCCTACGGCTGACAGGAAAGCGCCTCCCACATTCCCAGAGGACGGACTACGGACGACTCGCCTCCTGAAACGTTCAACGTTGAACGCCGAACTTTCAGGCACAAGCAGTCGGGCGTAAAGCCCGACCTACAGGTCAAGGCAGGGGCCGGTCGGAGACCGGCCCTACGGCACGCCGGCAAGGCGGCGGCCCTACAGTTTCAGACCAAGGCACGGGGGCCGGTCGGAGACCGGCCCTACCCGGGGCGGCGGGGCGGTTTAGATTTTCGCCGGGAGTTTCGTCCACGCGGCGTTCGCGTGGGCGGATTTCAGCGCCGTGTCGATGAAGGCCATGCCCATCCAGCCGTCCTCGACATTCGCATATTTCGAGCCGTCGCAGGCGAAGGGTTCGCCCGCATGGTATTTGCGGACATCGGCCTCGAAGCAGCGGTGCAGCCGCGCGAAGGCGTCGTGAAACGCCTCGGGGTGGCCGGCGGGAATCGTCGGCTCGGCCATGAGATCGGCGGGGAGTTCGGCGGGGAGGAAACCGTCGCCGGCCGCAATGGCGCCGCGCCAGTAGACGCGGTCGGGCTGGCCC
>JANMTJ010000023.1:0-3897 GCA_031390295.1 Oleiharenicola sp. | reverse complement strand
CCGGCCCCGCGCCGTTTGCGGCGAGCCTCGAGGTGGCTTCGGCCCCGTGGGCCCCGGAGCACCGGCTCGTGCGGATCGGGCTCAAGGGCCGCGAGGTCAGCGATGCGCAGCGCCCCGCGGCCAACCTGGTCTTCCTGATCGACGTGTCCGGCTCCATGCGGCCCGCGAACCGCCTGCCACTGGTGAAGCAGTCGCTGCGCCTGCTGGTGAACAAGCTGCGGGCGGACGACCGGGTGGCCATCGCGGTCTATGCCGGCGCGTCGGGCCTGGCCCTGCCATCCACGAGTGCCAGCCGGAAGGCGGAAATCATGGACGCGATCGATCGCCTGCAGGCCGAGGGTTCGACCAACGGGGCCATCGGCATCCACCTGGCCTACGACATCGCCAAGGCCAACTTCGTCCCGGGCGGCGTCAACCGGGTGATCCTCGCCACGGATGGTGATTTCAATGTCGGCGTGACGAGCGAGGGTGAACTGGTGCGCCTGATCGAGGAGAAGGCCCGGAGCGGCGTCTTCCTCAGCGTGCTCGGTTTCGGTATGGGCAACTACAAGGACAGCACGCTCGAGCAGCTGGCCGACAAGGGCAACGGCAACTACGCCTACATCGACACGCTGGCCGAGGCGAAGAAGGCGCTCGTCGAGCAGGCGGGCGGCACGCTCGTGACCATCGCCAAGGACGTGAAGATCCAGGTGGAGTTCAATCCGCTGGAAGTGTCGGCCTACCGCTTGATCGGCTATGAGAACCGGCTGCTGGCCAAGGAGGATTTCAAGAACGACCTGGTTGACGCCGGCGAGATCGGTGCCGGGCACACCGTCACTGCACTGTATGAAGTTGTGCCGGTGGGGGTGGAGGTGCCGGGCGAGACCCCCGGGGTTGACCCGCTCAAGTATCAGCGGCCGGCCGGCCCGGTGCTGCTCAATCACTCCGAACTGCTGACCGTGAAGATCCGCTACAAGGAGCCGGCCAGCGACGTGAGCACGCCGCTTGAGTTCCCGCTGCGCGATGCCGGGGTGCGGTTCGAGGACGCGAGCGAGGATTTCAAGTTTGCCGCGGCGGTCGCAGGCTTCGGGATGGCATTGCGCGATTCGCCCCACAAGGGATCGCTGACGCTGGCCGAGGTGGCGGACTGGGGCCGGGCCGGGCTGGGCGACGACACCGGTGGCTACCGCAACGAGTTCCTCAGCCTGGTCAAGCAGGCGGAAACGCTGGTGCAGTAAGCACCGGGCGGAGGCGGCCGGGGCTCGCGTCCCGGCTGCGGGCTTGCCATTGCGAATGCGGCCCAATCTGCTCCGGGACATGGCCTATGCAGGTTCATTCCAGGAGGTGCGGAACGACGCGGCAGGGGACCCGCGGTTCGCCGCGGCGTTCGCGTACGTCAGCGACCTGCTCGAGGCCGGCTCGGCGGCGTGGGCGCGCATGGGCCGGATCGCGGCGGGCGTGACCGAGCGCGTTGAGCTGGCCGGCGGCGCGTTTGCCCTGGAGCAGGTTTACACCCCCAAGCCGCGGGCGGAGGGTTTCTTTGAATCGCACCGCAAGTACATCGACGTGCAGGTGGTCGTGTCGGGAGCGGAACTGATGGAACTGGCGGATATCTCCCGCCTGGTGATCAGCGAGGCCTACAACCCCGAGCGCGATTTCACGAAATATGCCGATATCTCGGGGGCCGCGGTGCTGAACATGGGCCCGGGCGATGCGGCAATCTTTTTTCCGAATGACGGGCACATGCCGTCTTTGCACTGGCGCGGCACGGGCCTGGTGCGGAAGACCGTGGTCAAGGTGCCCGTGGGCTGAGCGGGCATGAATTACCGCCATCACTACCACGCGGGGAACTACGCGGATGTCTTCAAGCACGTCCTGCTGCTGCTGCTCATCCGGGCGATGCAGCGGAAAGAGAAAGGTTTTCTCTACCTCGACACCCATGCCGGGCGCGGGGGCTACGATCTGGCGGTGCCGTCGATTTTACCCGACGGCCGCACCCGCGAACCGGAGCACCCGGCGGGCATCGGGCGGCTGTGGGGGGCGGCGGATCTGCCCGATCCGGTCACGGACTACCTCGCGCTGGTGCGGCGGTTCAACGACCGTCGGGGTGAGACCAGCGAGGAGTTGAAATTTTATCCCGGTTCTCCGTGGATCGCGAAGCTGCTGCTGCGTCCCCAGGACCGGATGGTGTTGTGCGAGCTGCGGCCCGACGACGCCGAGGCGCTGGATTTTGATTTTGCCCGCGAGCCGGGAGTGAAGGTGTTGGTGATGGACGGCTACACCGGGCTCAAGGCCCAGCTGCCCCCGCCGGAGAAACGCGCGCTGGTGCTCATCGACCCGCCCTTCGAAAACAAGCGCGAGTTTGCCGACATCCAGCGCGGGGTGGCCGGAGCGCTGCGGCGGCTGCCCGGGGCCGTCTGCGCGGTGTGGTATCCCATCACGGAGCGGGCCCGGACGGAGGAATTTCACCGGACGCTGCTGGAACTGGCGGTGCCGGCGCTGTTCGCGGAGCTGGGCATCGCGGGCGAGTACTCGCCGTTGCGGATGAAGGGTTGCGGCCTGCTCATCCTTAATCCGCCCTGGCAAATCGACCGGGAAATCCGGGCCGTGCTGCCGGTGCTGGCGAAACGGCTGAAGGTCGAGGCCGGCGGCTCGGCCGTCTGCAACTGGCTGGTGCCGGAGAAGTGAGCCGCGCGGTGCTCAGCGCTGGGCTGAACGCTGCGTGACGCGAACGGCCGTGAACGGCAGCGGATCGAAGGCGATGCGAGGGTTGGCCAGGGCCGGCGCCTTGAAGACGGGCTGGTTCCACAGGATGTCGCGATGGATGTTCTGCCGCACGGCTGCGAACGCCCGGACCGCCGGGGAGGCGGAGCGCTCGAGGTAATTGTGCGGGAAGTAGGTCATGTTGCTTGGTCGGCCGGGTCAGAGCCGTCTAGATTGAGAACCCCGGGAGGGCCGAAAAGTTCCAAGAATTTTCATGCAAACAGGCCGACTTATGCCGGCGCACTCAGGCCACCCGGCGCTCAGGGGCCGGCGGCTCGGCGAGGGCCGGCCGGCGCTTGGGCAGCACGATGGTGAGGATACCCCGGGCGATGGTGGCCCGGAGCTGGTCGAAGTCGTAGCCGGAGCCGAGGCGCAGCTTCAGGTGGTAGTCGCGCTGGGCTGACTCGAGATGCAGCGCCTGCCAGTTCACGCGGACGTGATGGGGCTTGCGCGCGGTCACGAGCAGGTCGGTGCCCTGCGTGGTGAGTTCCACCCCCGTGGCGTCCACCCCGGGCACATAGACGGCCAGCTTGAGGGCCTGCGGCAGATCCATGCACTCATAGTGGGGCGAACGGAAGTCGGGTTGGGACTTCGCGGCGGGCCCGTTCGACGGGCTCAGGGCAGGGAATCTCGTGTTATAGTGGCGGTGAATGATCGTATGCATGGACGGAAAAAATGAATGATGGCGGGCTCGTCGGTGGTGGCACCGGCGGGTCTCCTGGAAGGGGCGATAACCTTGGTCGGTCTATCGCGTCAGGCCAGGCAGCCCGCAGTGTGTTTGTTGATCCAACGCGAAACGCACTGCTGCTGCTGCGACTGGCGCAGGCCAAAGCACATGGCGGCCTTCGTAAGCGAAGTGCCGGCATCGGTGCGTTTGACTGGAGTGGCGGTGGCCATGGATCAGATTGCAGAATGTGCCCAGGAAGGCCCGTTCCACAAGTGGTTTCTTGAGCCGGAAGCGTGCCAACCGTGTCATCACGCCGAATCTTGCACCGGCACAGTTTTACCCGCAGGGTGCGCGGCTATGAAACCGATGACCGATGCGACCGCGACGGTGGGGGAATTGCGTGAACGCGTGCTGGCCTTTGCGCGGGCGCGGGACTGGGAGCAGTTCCATTCCCCCAAGAACCTCAGCATGGCGCTGGCCGCCGAGGC
>JANMTJ010000001.1:0-3848 GCA_031390295.1 Oleiharenicola sp. | reverse complement strand
CATGCCGCCATCCTGATCCAAGCCCTGTTCCAAGGTGACCGCGGCCACCGCCAAGGCCTTGGTCTTGACCCGGGCCAGCAATTCCTTGTCGCCCAGGACCTCGGCCGCCTCCACCAGCAGCCAGCTGAGCTCAATGTCATGCCCGTAGGAGACCTCGTCGCCCACCGGGGTCCAGTCGTCCTGCATGAAGAGCACGAGGTGGTTGGTACGCGGGTCAATGATGCGATGCATGATCAGTTCAATGAGCTCCCGCTGGCGCTCTCGCAGGCCGCCATCGGGCCAGACCCGCAACAGATTGGTGAACGCCTCCAGGATATGAATGTGGGAATTCTGGGATTTGGGCGCCGGGCCAAGCAGGTTCACCCCCATCCGGTGCCATTCCCGGTCCAGGGCATCAAAATACCCCCCGTGCACGGGATCCCGGGCATGCTGATCTACCAGGCGATAGATCGCGATCGCCTGCGCCAAGGCGGCTTGGTCACCCGTCGCGCGAAAATATTCCGCCAGGCCGTAGATCGCGAAGACCTGCCCGTAAACCTGTTTGCGCATGTCAGCCGGCGTGCGGTCGGGGTTAACCGACCAGAAGACCCCGCCATGGGTGGGATCCACGAAACGCCTGGTCAGATCCTCGTAGGCATAGCGCGCCATCTCCAGGTAGGCGGGATCCGGGTGGCGCCGATGAGCGGCGGAAAAAGTCCAGAGGATCCGGCTGGTCAGCAAGGAGCCCCGGGGTTGATCATCCCGGAGGCGCATGTCTTCACCGATGAAGGCATGGAAGCCGCCGCGTTCCAGATTGCGGGCATGCTTGAGCCAGAAGGGCAGGATGTTGTCGCGGAGCTCCTGCTCGGCTTGGCCGGCGAAGGCATTCAGCTCGGCCGGCGGGACGGGAAATTTTGCCGATTCCCCCGCGCCGACCCGAATCGTTCCAAACAAAGCAAGACACAACAGCGCAAGCGGGGGGATTTTCATGCTCGGCCAGCTTGCACGGCGATCACCGGTCGCTCAAGGCGTATAACAGAGCGACCCCGGAGCTCTCGGGACCGGCGGGCCTCAGACCGAATAGGGCGGGGTGGTTTCTCCCCGGGCCGAGAGGGCAAAGATCCTCACGGCGTCGGCCTTGCCCTTGACCCGAACCTCACCGAGTTCGCGGGCCGTGGGCCGGGGGCTGATGGCCGCGAGGGTGGCCTCACTGACAATGATGGGGGTGGCGTAAGCGGGCTCCTTCGTCAGGCCCTCCAGCCGCGAGGCCAGGTTCACGCCGTCACCGATGACCGTGTAGTTGAGCCGGGTCTTGGAACCCATGTTGCCCGCGACCACGCGGGCGGTGTTGATACCGATGCCGAAAACCAGGACGGGTTTGCCCTCGGTGCGCAGCTCCGCATTGAGTATTTCCAGTGCCCGGGCCATGTCGCGGGCGGCGTCGACGGCGCGGCTGGCGGCGTCAGGCACGGCCACCGGGGCGCCGAAGAGGGCCATGATCGCGTCGCCGATGTATTTGTCGATGACGCCGCCATGCCGTTCGATGATGCCGCTCATGCGGTCCAGGTAGCGGTTGAGCAGAGCCAGCACCTCGGTGGGCGGCAATTTCTCACTGAAGCTGGTGAAGTCGCGCAGGTCGCAGAACAGGATGGTGACCTCGCGTTCCTCGCCCCCGAGTTTCAGGTCGGATTGGAGGAGTTGGGTGGCAATCTCGGGTGACACAACCATGCCGAGGAGATTGCGCACCCGGTCGCGCTCGGCGAGACCGGCGGTCATCTGGTTGAAGGCGGTGGCCAGCTGACCCAGCTCATCTTCCCGGGGCAACTCGATGCGCTGGGTGTAGTCGCCGGCGGCGACGAGTTTCGTGTGGTGGGCGAGCTGCTGCATGGGCCGGCTGACACCCCGGGCGATGCCGAAGGCGACCAGCATGGCGGCGACGAGGGCGGCGAGGGAGATGATAAGCACGACTTTCTCCAATTCCTTCGCCGGGGCCAGCTCGGACGTCAGTGAACGCTGGAGCGCGATGCGGATCGGGGCCTCGCCCAGCAAATCCAGCGACTCGAAGAGGGTGACGTAGGGTTCGCCGCCGAGGGTGAGTCTTTCGCTCCCGAGGGTGGAGTCCTTGGCGGTGGCGGTGTGCGCGGCCACGGCTTCGGCCATGGCGGGATTGAGGGTGGTGGAGAGCACCCGGAGGTCGGGCTCGTTGGGATTGGAAGTAAAGGTGACGTCCAGCAGCGTGGTATTCTTGATCGCGTTGGCGAAGGCCGAGTCGATGGGGTACGCCAGTCCGAACCAGGCGGCGATATTGGGGTAGGGGGCGTAGAGCGGCACAACAACCAGCACATGCAGTTTGCCACCCAGGTAGGAATAGCCGCTGGCCTGCTCCATATCCGCCTCGGTGGCCTGCCGGATGAGGTAGCGGAACGGACCGACATTTTCCGTCCCCAGCACGGCGTCGGCCATGGCCTGCAGGTCGCCTTCAGGGGAAAAGATGGTGATAACCGGGGCCTTTACCCGGTCGACATAGCTGGCCAAATTGGAGCGCAGGGTCACCGTGTCCACCGGATCCTGCATGAGGAGCTGCCGGGTGGCGTAATCGTTGCTCATGACCTTGGCGCTGCCGCTCAGAAAGTCTATGCGCTCGCGCAGATTATCATGGAAGATCCTCGCGCCAATCCGCAGGTTCTGGTCGATGTGCTCGACGGCGTTGCGCTCGTTGGCGCTGGTCACGAGCAGGTAGACCGAGATCTGCACCACGGCGAAAAGCCCCGCCAGCAAGAGGAGCAACTGGGTGCTGAAGCGCCGGAAGCGGAAAATCCGGAGGGCCACGGGATCAGTAGCCGCCGGACTTGGCCCCGAGGGTCCGGCGCACCCGGCGGTCCGCCTTCAGGGTGAGGGTGACGGTTTCCTGGAAGGCGGCATTGCCCGAGAGGGTCAACTCCTTCGCCGCCACCGTGGCGCGCGGATGCCAGACCTCCAACCGGTAGCGGCCGGCGGGGGCGGTGATTTTGGCCGAGCCTTGGGCGTCGGTTTTGGCAAACCAGGGCGTGGGCACGACCACCAGGTGGGTGATCATCCAGTCATGGATGTTGCAGCCGATGGTCACGAGCCCCGGGAGGTCGATGACAATGGATTCGGCCTGGCCGGGATTGTAGAGTGGCAGCTCGAATTTCTTCGGCTTGGAGAGCGAATAGACGTGATGCTGCACCGTGTCGCGATTGGGAAATAAGACCTTCGTCCCGGTCTGCACGACGTTGACATAGGATGCGAATTCCTGGCCCTGTTGGACGATCTCAAGCTGCGCGGTGGCCGGCACGGGCGGCGGGGCGGCGTCGAGCGGGATAAGCGATACCACGGCATCGGCGACCGGCTCACCCTTGCTGCTCGTGATTGCGCACGAATATTCAGCGCCCGGGGCAGACAGGGCGGTGGCGAGTAGCAACAGAACGGTCGGTTTCATGCGGGATTAGAAGCGATGGTTCAGGCTGAGGCTCCAGGAATCGGTCGGATAGGCGATCCCGATCCGGTTCACTACATAGGCTCCGCTGTGACGCAACTCCAGCGCGGTGTGATCCGACATGGCATAGGCGAGCGAGACCGACCAGAGGTCAACGTCGGCCTCGACGTTGTAGGAGACCCAGCGCGGACCGTAGATGTTGGTCTCCGACCAGGGCCGTGAGGTGTAGTAATTGAAAACCGTCGGTCCGAATCTGCCGGTGATGGCCTGGGCCCAGATTGGCCACGCGGCGTTGGCCACGATGTCGCCCGCCAACCGGCTGACACTGCCGTTCAGGCTCCAGCGGTCATTGATGTCCCAGCTGGCATCGAAGGACAAAGTGCGCTGGTGGAGATCGAAGACGGAGCTTTGG
>JANMTJ010000683.1:0-5787 GCA_031390295.1 Oleiharenicola sp. | reverse complement strand
AAAATTATTGAACGTTTCAGCATGATGCATGCCACCGACCCCCTGCCGCCGGCCGAAGCGCCCTTGGTCCCCCCGGGTGACCTGCCCAAGTGGGTCATATTGAGCGACGACCGGCTGCTCGTCATCGACAAGCCGGGCTGGCTGGTGGTGCATCCCTCCAAGAATGGCCCCTGGTCCAGCCTGGCGGGGGCTGTGCGGGAGGGGCTGGGTCTGGCCACCATCCGCTTCGTTTACCGGCTGGATCGCGAGACCTCGGGAGTGATCATTCTGGCCAAGGATGAGGCCACGGGAACCCGGCTGGGCAAGGCGGTTCTCAAGCGGAGGATCGGCAAGGTCTATGTCACTTTGCTGGAGGGTGAGCTGACAGGCCCGGTGACGGTCAACCAGCCTCTGGGGCCCGATCTCACCACCAATGTGACGGTCAAGTCGCGGGTGGTGCCAGCCGGCTCGGCTGGGGCGCAGGAGGCGAGCACGGTGTTTCATCCCTTGGCGGCGCGCAATGGTTTCACGCTGGCTGGAGTCGAGTTGCTGACCGGGCGCAAGCATCAGATCAGGGCGCACGCGGAATGGCTCCAGCATCGGGTGGTGGGCGACAAGCTCTACGGTCCCGACCCGACACTCTATCTCGAATTCGCGACTCAGGGCTGGACCGCGCGACACTCGGCGCTGCTGCCCCTCACGCGCCAGGCGCTGCATTGCGCGGCCATCGATCTGCGCCCGGCCGGGATGGATTATCTGCTGCGGGCGCCCTGGCCCGAGGATGTGGCGCGGTTTGCCGCGCGGGAGATGAACCTGCCGGCCGACAAGGCGCAGGCACTGATTGACGCCTTTATCGCAGAAAAGCTGCCAGGGCCGCTCGCAGGTTAGCGCATTTAATGGTGATGCGTTGCTTCAGGGTCAGGCTGGACTTCGCGTTCGGTGGGCAGCAAACAGAGCGGAGTAGCAGTCTTCCCTTCGCATCGTGCCCCAACTCGTCCACATCGCTAACCTCTGGTCCCTCGCCCGGCATCCTGCGCCGGCCCGCGAGTGGACGCTCGAAAAGAAAATCAAGGCAGTCGCTGCCGCCGGCTTTGAGGGCCTGACGACGGCACTTACGCCCGAGCACCGCCGACTGGCCGACAAACACGGTCTCCATCACCTCCTCGGGTTCATCTGCTGTTCCGACCCGAGGGAGTTCACGCGCCTGATCCGCGGACAGAAGGAGGGGGGCGCCGGGCACATCAACGTCCAGCTGCACAACCACGACACGCCGCCGGCGCTGGCGACCCGGCATTGGATCCAGCTGGAGCGCGCCGCGGGAAAAGTCGGCGGAGTCGTCGTTTCCCTCGAGGTGCACCGGGGCACCTGCACCGAGACGCCTGAGAAGACCTACGAGATCGCCGAGCGATACCACCGGGCCACGGGCGGGCTCATCAAGATGAATTTCGATTTCTCCCATCTCGCCGCCGTCAAGCACCTCAATCCCGGCAACTACATCGAGCGGCTCCTCGATCATCCGGCGCTGCTGCAACACAGCGAGCAGGTGCACTTCCGCCCGTTCAACGGGCACCACGCCCAGGTCCCGGTCACGCACCGCGGCCAGCTCACCCCCGAGGTGAAGAGTTACCTGGTGTTCGTCGAGGCGCTGATGAAACTTTGGAAGCAGGGCCGAGGGAACCGGCACAAGACGATGTTCGCCTGTCCCGAGATGGGGCCGTATGCCGACGACGGCGGCGGCTACAACATCACCGGTTTGCCGCCGGCGTGGCCCGACGCCGTGGTCCTCCGCCGCGAACTCGCCCGGGCATGGGCGCGGGCGTGAGCGGAATTTCCCACCTCACATCGGCTTCGGCGAGCGCGGCGGGCAGGTGGCGGCGTTGGTGAGCGGGGAGACGGCCCGGATGCGCCCGAGCAGACTCTGGTAGAAATCAAAGCTCGGATTGCCGGCAGTGCGCGGGAGCGTGCGCTGCAGCTCGGCCACGTTCTGGTTGGCGGCGGCCTGGTAATCCTCACGGATCTTTACGCCCCGTTCGCGATAGCCGGTGTTGTCCACGCCGGCGAACTCCGCGAGCAGCGGCAGCCACTTGTGCGCGTATTGGACGTGCGCCGTCTCGTCGATGATGTCAAAGAGCATCATCTCGGCGGATTCCAGGTCCTGGCCTTCCTTGAAGTCCACGTAGCCCTCATTCTTGGTGACGAAGTAGCCGGTCTCGGCCACGAGGCCGATCATGAAGACGTTTTCATACACCTGCGCCGGCGTGAGCGGCTCGGCCTGGAACGGGGCCAGCAACTCGCGCTGGCGGGTGAAGGCTTCGTCCAGCGTGAGGCCGTTTTTTTCCGCGAGTAACTTGAGCTCGGCCTCGCGCGCACCCTGATCGTAGCCGGCGAAGCCGATTTCCTCGAGGCTGATGCCAAAATCGCGCAGGCGTGAGTAGCCCGAGTCGCCGTGCCGCGATTCGTCCCACAGGTGCCGCGACACATCGTGCTGCCACGTCCACGGCATGTAGTGTCCATAGTAGAGCCAGGCCAGCTGGTCGTCGGGCAGGTTTTTTTCCAGCATGTAGCCGATGGCCCAGAAGAGCCGGCGGGCCTCAAGGCTGGTGGCGAAATCGGCGCGGACATAATCCATGAAGGGCTGCCGCGGCCGGATCGGGACATCGCGGGCGCTGAAGCGGCTCAGGCGGAAATCCGTGGCGACGCCGGCGGGCTGTGCCGCAGGGCCGGGCGCGACGGGCAAGGCGGCGCGCAGGTGCCCGCAGTCAGCCAGCCGCTCGGTGACGCGCGCCCGGAACGCGGCGTCGGTGGTGTGCGGGTGGCGGCGGCGGTAGTCGCGATACCAGAGCCACTGCTGGCTCTTGATCTGGTTGATCTCGTGCAGCAGCGCGATGGTTGGCGCGTCATGCACCGGATGGACGCTGGCCATATATTCCCCGTAGGCGCCGACGAGGGTCTTAAGCAGGAGTTCGTAAATGGCGTCGAGGGCGTCCTCGAGCGACGGGGCCAGCAGCGCGGCGTTGGCGAGCTGCTCGAGGCGTGGCGACACGGGCGTGTCGGACTTGCCGCCGGGAAACTGCTCGATGCGTTCGCGCAGGCGGCGGATGCACTCGGCCTGGTCCCAGATGTGCCGGTGATGCCACTCTTGTCGTCCCACCCGGCGACGGCGCGGCCCCAGGCGGCGAGCAGCCGCTGGAGGGAGCGCTCCATGTATTGCCAGTCGTTCAGCAGGTCCACGTTGCGCGGGCGCTGCTTGGTGTGCGCCTCGATGAGGACCGTCGGCTTGGTCGGAGGGGCAGGGGATTCCGCGGCGGGGGTGCTCATGGACGGGGAACAATCCACGGCACTGCGGCCCGGGATACAAGCTTTGCCCCGCGATCGCCGGATGAAATTTCACCGCGAAATGCGGGTGAAACCTCATCTCAGTCATTGCCGCGGCCGAAAAATAATGCCCACTTCCTCCATGCCCACCCCACGCAAGCCGGACGCTTCGCAGCTCAAATATTTCCACGAGCAGGGTTACCTGATTTTACCCGACGTCTTCGAACCCGCCGACCTTGAGCCCGTCCGCCAGGAACTGCACCGCGAGATCGCCCAGAAA
Organism: Oleiharenicola sp.; assembly: GCA_031390295.1. Taxonomy (GTDB): domain Bacteria; phylum Verrucomicrobiota; class Verrucomicrobiia; order Opitutales; family Opitutaceae; genus Lacunisphaera. Next base: position 2,213 of record JANMTJ010000683.1, on the reverse strand, counting down.
GCGGCCGCGCTGAAGACGGAAGGCAAACTGCAGGATCTCCATGAGGAACTGGGCTTTGACCAGCGGCTGGCGGCCATTCACCGTGACTCGAAGGAGAACGGCGAGGTGATCATCAAGCACCTCGAGGGTTTGCGCGGCGGGGGCTTTCATGCCCCCGAATTGTTCGATGTCATCGCCCATCCGAAGCTGATCGCGAAAGTCAGCTCGCTGCTCGCCACCGAGGAGGTCGTGGCATCCTCCGTCTACCGCATCCGGCCCAAGCTGCCGAATTCCGGCCGCGGCGTCGTGCCGTGGCACCAGGACAGCGGCTACTTCGCCGAGCATTGCGATACGCAGCTCATCATCACCTGCTGGATCCCGCTGGTGGACGCGACGGTCGAGAACGGCTGCATGCAGATCCTTCCTCGCGTCCACGGCGGCAAGGTCGCGAAGCACCACACCGGCGGCAACGCCGGCTTCCTCGTCATCAAAGACGAGGATCTGCCCGACGATCCGCGCAAGGCCATCACCGCGGTCTGCCCGCGGGGCGGTGTGGTCTTCATGACCAACCGCACGCCGCATTGCTCGACGCCGAACACCTCCGATCACATCCGCTGGAGCATCGACCTGCGTTACCAGTCGGCCGAGACGCCCAGCAATGTCGGCATCGAGCCAGCCGCACACGACGCCGAGGGCCGGGCCGAGCCCGAGTTCTATGAGAAGGTTAGTGTCGCCTGCTATCCGCCGGAGGCTGATTTCCTCGTGAGCAGCAAGCAGCACCCGGAACTCGTCACGGACTACGCGAATTACGCCCACCGCCGGGAGGTCTACGACCGCACCAAGACGGATTTCTCCGCCTATCGCCGCTGGCCGGATAAGATGTCTGCGTCCGACCCCGACCCCGTCCGCACCGGGCATTGAGTCGGCCGGGCCGGCTCCGCCGCCGTTTCGGCGCCGCGCAATGTCAGGTCTGAGGCGAGCAGGAGCAGGACGGGGAGGACGCGATGCCGGAGGAATCCAAGGAGGGGAGTTTCCATGCGATTGCGTGCGGGCTGCGGCCAGCCTGCGCGTTGCCGGACCCGGTTCAATCATCATGCGGCCAGACCGATTCCGTGCGCCTGGAAATTGACTCGTGCACCCGATTCGGATTTCACCAGCGCATGCCAACGGACGTTCCCATCCAGCGAGTGGCCATTGTCGGCACCGGCCTCATCGGGGCCAGTTGGGCGGCGCATTTTCTCGCCCACGGCCTCGACGTCACCGCCACCGATCCCGCCCCCGGTGCCGAGCGCGACCTGCGCAGCTACGTGGCCCGCGTCTGGCCTGTCCTCACGCAGCTGGGCCTCGCGCCCGGCGCGGACCCGGACCGGCTGGTTTTTTCGTCCGAACTGAAAACCGCCGTCACGGGCGCGGACTTCGTGCAGGAGAACGGGCCCGAGCGGGAGGACTTCAAAGTGAAGCTGTTTGCCGAGTTGGATGCCTTGCTGCCGTCCGGTGTCATTCTCGCCTCCAGTTCCTCAGGCCTGACGATGAGCGCGATCCAACGCGACTGCCGGCATCCGGGGCGTTGCGTCATCGGTCATCCCTTCAATCCGCCGCATCTGATTCCCTTGGTTGAAATCGTGGGCGGGCGGGGCACCACCGCAGAGATCCTGGACCGCGCGGAGAAATTCTACACGCGCACCGGCAAGCGGACCATCCGGCTGCACAAGGAAGTCCCCGGTCACGTCGCCAACCGCCTGCAGGCCGCGCTCTGGCGCGAGGCGGTGCACCTCGTCGCCGAGGGGGTCGTCAGCGTGGCGGACGTCGACGCCGCCGTGAGCGAAGGCCCCGGCCTGCGCTGGAGCGTCATGGGCCCGAACCTCATTTTCCATCTCGGTGGCGGGCGCGGCGGCATGACACACTTCATGGAGCACCTGTCGGTCCCCTTTGCCCGGATGTGGGCGGACCTCGGGCGACCCGAGCTGACCCCGGAGCTCAAGGCCGCGATCATCCAAGGCGTGCAAGCCGAGGCCGCCGGCCGTTCGATGGAAGAGTTGGAAAAGGAACGCGACCGCGTGATCCTCGCCTTGCTCGCCCTGCGGCATGGGCAGGGCAAGTAATGACGGCAGACGCCGGCGGCACCGCGCCGGTCACCGGGCTCAGGCTTTGACAGCGCCCGGTGCTTTCTTCTAGCTAGCCGGTCTCATCAACGCCAACGCCCATTCCATGTCCCAGGTCCGTGTCCGCTTCGC
>JANMTJ010000670.1:0-1609 GCA_031390295.1 Oleiharenicola sp. | reverse complement strand
CTCGGTGGGCCGTTCGCGGGTGGGAACCGTCACAAACGTCGCTTCCAACCGTTCCCGGGCCAGCTTCTCCGCCGGGGTCAGGGCCCGGGCGTAGATGCCGAGAGCCTGCAACTGCTCGCGCACTGCGGCGGCCAGGTCGGCTTCCGGCGGGGCAACGGTGTTTTCACCGCGAGGTACCGCCGGTGAATTGATTCCCGACAGCGGTGTGCGGGCACCGGCATTTTTTGCGAATATTGTCCGCTGCGCGGTTCCAGCCGTGGGCACCAAACCAAAGAGCTCAGGATTAATAAACTTATTGGCTTCAAGCCCGTTGCCCACACCCATGAGATCCATGTACAACAAACCGGGCACGACGGTGCGGGTGGGATTGCTGGTGACCAAGTCGGCGACGCGCACGACAATACTTGCATCCGCGCTTTCAGAGAGAACGCCAATGGCGGTTGCGGTGGTGTTAAACAGCATGTTGCCGTGACTGTTGTAGTAATCGAAAATACCCGTGGGCACGGTCCCTGTCCCCGTCCCGTCATCAGGGGCGAAGAGTTCGCGGGTGGGCATGTTGGGATTGGTGGAATCAGTATCATAAAAGTCGCTGTAGAACACGACCTTCCCGGCCACGAGATCCGTTCCCAAATCTGTATCACTCGTATCATCCGCCAAAATGAGATCGGCCCCCGCGCGTGCGCGGATCAAAATGGCAGTCGGCGTCTCGAGTCCACCATCCTCCGCCGTGGTCGGAGCGCTGCTGGCCAAGACCAGATAGTTGGACGCCGCCGTGCTGCTGAGGGTGATACCGTCACCGCTAGCCCCGCCGTCCGCGATGATGATCAGCGAACCGTTGCGGACGGCCAGACGTTCAAACGGCTGGATCGTGACCTTCCTGCCGAAAATATAGAGATCACCCTGGTCGCTCTTGAAGATGGAGGCGCGCAATGGCGCAGTGGTCTTTTCCGTGGTGCCTGCAAGGGTATTGGCTCCACTGCCAAGGATGATATGACCGGTCTCGGAATCGATCCGGGTGTGATGCGTTGTACCAGGCGCTGCAGCCGGGTCGTTGAACTGGAGGAATCCGTTGGCTTCAGGTGTTTCAGTGGTACCCATCGCAAGGGTGATGTCCCCCGTGGTCCAGATATCTCCATTCACCACGAGGTTGCGGCCCGCGGCAGCTACACTCTCGAATCTATTGTCTTCCCTGCCGATGTTACCCACCGCCGTGATTGTTCCCTGCTCGGCCGACAACTGGACCTTGCGACCCAGCCCGGATACTTCCTGTTCAAACCTGATGCCAAGGGTGGTCGAACTCTCCCGTGAGTTGAAAATAAGATCGGTATTGAGCGTGACCGTGCTGGCGTAATTCTGCGTGCTATCGGTATCGATCGTGAACTCCGTGGCGCCGCCATCGAAGGTCACGGCATCGTTGAAGGTAACCTTGGTGGCGTTGAAATCGTCGCGAATGAACGTCCGGCCTGCGTCATCGGTCAGCACGTCGCCCACCCGGCTGGTCTCACCGACGGTGCTGTTGAACTCCGTGTCACCAGAGACAACCGCCGTGAGATTACTGTCCCCGGCGGTCAGCGGCGGAATGGCCAAACCGGTATTGACGGTGTCGTTG
>JANMTJ010000665.1:0-3816 GCA_031390295.1 Oleiharenicola sp. | reverse complement strand
GCGTTGGCCTCGATCGTGATGCTCTGCTTCGAAATTTCGATGGCCTTCTTGCGAAGATCCGCCTGGTGTGACTTTTCGATGGCCTGCAGTTTCGCGCGGTGCTTGTCGACCATCCGCTTGTGGTGGTCCGACGCCATCGTGGCGAGGCCCTGTGGAATCAGGTAGTTCAGCGCGTAGCCGACGCGCACCTCGACGACCTCGCCTTGCTTGCCGAGATCGTCGACGTTGTGGATCAGCAGCAGCTCAACGCCATTGTGCGGCCCGCGCGGCAGGCGATTGGCGACGGACGGGTTCTTGCGAGACTTGGTTTTCATCGTGTGCTATGTCACTTGGAAACGAATGGGTGATTTGATCGCGGCTGCTTCGGAAAGCGCCGCCGTTAGAACGGGATTTCGTCGGGCGGGAAACCGGCGGCGCTCGATGAGCCGCTCGAGGATGCACTCGGCGCCGGGCCGGAATCGTAGCCGTCGTCGTAGGATTCTTCGTGTGACTGCTGCTGCGGGCGACCGCCGCCGGTGGCAGCGCGGGCGCCGCCACCGCCGCCTCGTGGACCGCCGCCGCCTTCGCGGCTGCCGAGCATCTGCATCTTCTCGCACACCACGCGGAGCTTGCTGCGCTTCTGGCCGTCTTTTTCCCAGGAGTCGAGCTTTAGCCGACCCTCGATGAGCACCGGGGCGCCTTTGCTCAGGTACTCGTTGGCGACTTCGGCCGTGCGGCCCCACATCGTCACGTCGACGAACGTGGTCTCGTCGACCCACTGCTCGCCGCGCTTCACGCGGTCGTTCACGGCCAGGCCGATCTCAGACACGGCCGTGCCGCTGGGGATGTAGCGCAGCTCGGGGTCGCGAGTGAGATTGCCAACCAGGATGACGCGGTTAAAGCTTGCCATGGCAACAAGTCCTGTCGGGGCGAGGCACTGGGACGGTCACGTGAACGGCTGTACGCCAATTTACCGAAACCGCGGTGCGGATGCAAATCGCCCGTTTATTTTCGATTGCGTTTTCTCTGCCGCGTTTACTCAACGCCGGCGCCAACGGCTTCCGGTTCCTCGACGGCCGCAGCCGGTTCGGGGACCGCGACTTCGCCCTTGGCGTGGGCGAGGATCGGCTCGACCAGGCTGTCCGGCAGGCGGACGAACAACTGCCGCAGGACGGCGTCGTTGATCTCGCACTGGCGGGTCAGGGCGGTGAGCTGCGGGGTCGGCAGCCGGAAATACATGAGCCAGTAGGCGCCCTTGCGCTGGCCTTTGATTGCGTAGGCCAGGCGGCGCTCTTCCCACAGCCGGCTGACGAGCAACTCGCCGCCGGCGGCCTCGACGTAGCCTTCGATCTCGCGGGCCAGGGCATCGCGATCGCGCGCGAAGCGGTTCGAGTCGAAGATAAACAGACCTTCGTAAACGCCAGTGTTATCAGCCAAGATCGTGCTCCCGTTAAACTAAACTTTCCCGTTGTATTTACTCATGGCCGGGGCGATTCCCTCGCTGGCCCACAGCTTCACCGCGTCGGCCGCTCGTGCGATCTCGACATCGATGATCTCCCGATCGCCTGCCGTAAACTTACCCAACACAAAATCTGCCGGGTCCCAGCGGTCCGGGACCGGGCCGATGCCGACTCGCAGTCGCGGGAACGCGTTGGTTCCCAGGGCGCGAATCACATCGGCCAAACCGTTCTGTCCGCCGTCCGTGCCTTGCGAACGCATTCGCAACTGTCCGACGGGCAGTTGGAACTCGTCGCAAATCACCATTAAGTCTTCGTGGTCGACCCGGTAAAAGTCGAGGGCCTGCCGCACGCTCGAGCCGCTGCGGTTCATGAATGTCTGCGGGGCGAGCAGCCAGGCCTGTTCGCCGCCGAGTGGACACTCGCACAACTCGCCGTCGAACTTCTTCTTCGGCGGGCCGGCGCCGCACTCGCGGGCCAGTCGCGCCAAGACTTCGAAGCCGACGTTGTGTCGCGTTCCTTCGTACTTTCTCCCAGGGTTTCCCAGTCCGACGACTAGTTTCATCAAAAAATCGCCCTACATTCAGCGGCGAGCTTTCGCTCGCGAAGCGCCCCGCGAGCGGGGCGGCTAAATGGTTGGGGGTGTATGCAATTGGTGCGTTTCCAAATCGTTACTTCTCTTCGGCGTCCTCGTCGTCGTCGGCCTTGCGACCGATGACTTCGGGCTCGGCGCCAGCCATGGTGAGGTCTTCCTCGAGCTCCGCAGCGGGCTCTTCGCACTGGACGGCCACCGTCTTCGCGTCGGTCACCAGCTTGGCGCCTTCGGGCAGATCGTAAATGTCGGCCACCGTCAGCGCGCCGTGCAGCGCGAGGTGGTTGATGTTGATGTGCAAGGCCTCGGGGATGTGGATCGGCGAGGTCTCGATGTCGACATGGTGGATCAGGTGGACCACGACGCCGCCTTCTTTCTCGCCGGGGGCCTCGCCCTTGAGCAGCAGCGGCACCTCGACCTCGACGGTCTCTTTGGCGTCGTCCCGCAGCAGGTCGACGTGGACCAGGTGCTGCTGGAACGTGTCCCACTGGATGTCTTGCAGCAGGGCCTGGCCGGAGGCGTCGCCGGCGAGGTCGACGACCTTGTGACCGCGGCGGAGCGTGGCGCGGAGCTGGTCGGCGGGGATGCTGAGCATCACGGGCTCTTCGCCGTGGCCGTAGAGGATGCCGGGGAGGCTTCCGGTGCAGCGGAGGCGCCAGTTATTGCGCTTGCCGGTGTTGGTTCGTTTCTGGACTTGAAGAATGTCGGCCATGTTGGGAGCGTCGCCTCGGGGCGGGGCATGTGAAATTTTGGCAAACCCTTGATTGTGCCGGATTTGCGCTGGATTTCAAGGGGGGAATAACACGGGGGATTGGGAGGGATTTTACCACGGAGGGCACAGAGGACGCGGAGTCGGGAGAGTGAGCGGGGAGGTGAGGGAATTTTGGGAAGACGGTCCGACGAGCTTCCATTTGTCCGGTGGAGCGGCGGTTTTTTGTGTTTTGGAGGGGGAAAGTTGTGGGGGCGTCGGGAAATGCTGGGTCCGACGGGTTTTGAAGTGTCCGTTTTTAGGGTTTTAGTGACCGCTTTTTAGGTTTTAGTGACCGGTTTGGGCGTGATTGTGACCGGTTTGTTTTGGAGAGAGGAACCGCCAAGGACGCCATGGAGACAGGGGTTGGAGGGGTGACGGGGCGCGGGAAGGGGTGGGCATGGGTCGAGGGGAGTTAACGGTGACGTTGCAAAGTTGCGGTTCCGGGGAGTTGCCAACGGAATGTGGCCGTGTGGTATTTTGTACAGTATTTGGCGGCGTCTGTCAAGGGCCTGGAAATGGGCCGGGGGAGGCAAACTTGGGGTAAAACGTGCGCGAGAAATCTGCGATCCGGATGACGGTATTCCATGCGTTTGGTGAGGCGCATGACACAACTCGTTCAGAGTTGTCGGCGAAACCGATCATGTTGACCCTGGGTAGATCGCTGCGCGATCATCCCCGGGCTGGATGACAGAATCCCGTTTGGATTCGAGAGGGGGACGGCGCTCGATGGAATCCTGAAGGGATTCCGTCGTCCAGCCTGGGGTTGGCCGCCCTCGGCCTACCCCAGGTAATTGGGGAATCCCTAACATCAACACTGAAAGAGTTGCGTCCGTCCCAAGCGTAGCGCTGCCGAAAATGCTCTACGCCCCCAAGTGGAAAGGCATATCTAGGTCATTTGTTTACGAGTCGCCCGGCAAGTCGCCTTCTGCGTCAGTTGCAGGCGCACTGCCTTCTGGCGGCGACGCGGCAGCGGAGCGCGCGTGTCAGTGATCGTGTTACGGGACGGACGGATCGGATGTAGCGGTGCTGGATTTGGC
>JANMTJ010000645.1:0-1536 GCA_031390295.1 Oleiharenicola sp. | reverse complement strand
TGAAAGCCGGCATCGACATTTCCATCAATGACCTGGAAGCCCACTTTCTTGCGGGCGGCAACGTCGTGAGGGTTGTCAACGCAATGATCTCGGCCGACAAAGCCAACATTCCCTTGCCCTTCAAGCGCGCCGCGGCCATCGATCTGGCCGGACGCAATGTGCTGGAGGCGGTGCAGATGTCGGTCCTGCCCAAGGTGATCCAGACCCCGAAAATCGCGGCGGTGGCCAAGGACGGCATCCAGCTCATCGCCGTTTGCCTGGTCACGGTGCGCACCAACATCGACCGGCTGGTGGGCGGCGCCGGCGAGGAAACAATCATCGCGCGTGTCGGCGAAGGCATGGTCAGCACCATCGGTTCCTCGGCGAGCCACAAGACCGTGCTCGAGAGTCCGGATCACATCTCCAAGCACGTCCTCTCCAAGGGCCTCGACGCGGGCACCGCCTACGAGATCCTGTCGATCGACGTCGCCGACGTGACGGTGGGCGAGAACATCGGCGCCAAGTTGCAGATCGACCAGGCCAACGCCGACAAGCAGATCGCCCAGGCCAAGGCCGAGGAGCGCCGCGCCATGGCCGTCGCGCTGGAGCAGGAGATGCGGGCGCGTGTCGTGGAAGCCGAGGCCGAAGTGCCGCGGGCCATGGCCGAGGCTTTCCGTCAGGGCAATCTGGGCATCATGGACTACTACCGGATGAAGAACCTGCAGGCCGATACCAGCATGCGCGAAGAAATTGCCGGCGCCGACAACGCGCCGCTTGCCACCCAGCGCAACTAGGACGACTCATTATGAAAAGCGTCCCGGCGGAACTGCTCTATGTCCTGATGTTTCTGGCCATCGTGCTGTTCCAATATCTGATGAAGCGATTCGCGCCGCAAGAGCCGCAGGAACCCGCTGGGGACGAGCGCCTTGCGCGGTTTCCCGATGAGGTGCCGGATGCCTCGGCGGTATCCGCGGCATTCGGCGTAGCCGGCGGCCATTTCGGGCGTAGCGCGGCGCCCGTGACTTCGCTTGCGCCTCAGCGTCGGCGTTTTTCCCGGGCGTCGCTGATGGGCGCCCGGCGCGAGGTGCAGAACGCGGTGGTCGTCGCGACGATACTTGGCCCCTGCCGGGCTTTCGAAGCCCACGATGTCCGGCAATGAAACTGTTTTTCTCGGCTCTGTCGCCAGGTCTGCCGGCATATCGCTGACATGACCGTGACCGAGAACAGGAATGTGCCCGGACTGCGACGGACGTTCCGCGCCGACCTTGGGCCCGGGAAGATGGCCGCCTTACAGAACAGCGCGAGGCATGGATGAAGCCGCGACAGAAACGTCTGGCCCTGATCGGCGGCGGACTCGCAAGCTTCGCGGTCGCCACCGCGCTGGTGCTCAATGCCATGAACAGCAACCTGGTCTTCTTCTTCACGCCGACGCAGGTGGCCGCCGGCGAGGCGCCCAAGGATCGCGCCTTCCGCATCGGCGTGCTGGCCAAGCACGACGAGAACTACATGCCACCGGAAGCCCAGCATGCCATTGACGAGGCCAACAAGGCGGCGACG
>JANMTJ010000607.1:0-1960 GCA_031390295.1 Oleiharenicola sp. | reverse complement strand
GTCAAGGGTCCGGACGTGCGCTGGGTCGGCAACGAGGGCGGCGTCGGCCGGACCACGGAATGGAACGTCATCCCGCTGTCGCAGCCGCCCGACAAGTTCACCTGGCCGGATATGCACGGTGCCCTTGGCGATCGCGCGAAGCTCCAGCCCGGTTCTTATCTCTGGTGGTATCCCGCCGAGGTGAACACCTCCATCCTCCACGGCTGGTTCTGGGCCGAGGGCAAACGCGTCAAGAGCCCCGCCGACCTCGTCGACTACTACTACACCTCCGTCGGTCGCAACGGCGTCATGCTGCTGAATCTCGCGCCCGACACGCGTGGTCTGGTCCCCGACAATCAGCTCGCGTCGTTGAGCAAGATGGCGCAGGTCGTCGCGGACACCTTCGCGCATGACCTCGCCGCCGGCGCCAAGATTACCGCCGACAGTTCCAATCCGGCGAACAACCCGGCGCTGGCCCGGGACGGAAATCCCGATACCTGGTGGGAGGCGGCGACCGGCGGCCACCGCGCCACCTTCACGCTTACTCTGCCCGCCGCCGTCACCTTCGATGTGGTTTCGCTCCAGGAGGCGGTGGACCACCGCAGCCAGCGCATCGAGTCCTTTGTCATCGACACCTGGAAGGACGGGGCTTGGACCGCACCAGCCGCCGTCGAGGAGCAAACCACGGTCGGTCGCAAACGGCTGGTGCGTCTGCTCGTGCCGGTCACCACCGATCAGGTCCGCCTTCGCATCACCGGCTCGCGGCTCGAACCGACCCTGGCGGAGGTCGGCCTGTTCAAGCAGGCGCTGCCGGGCGCCCCGGTGATTTCCAATCGCAGTCGTGACGGATGGATGACCATCACACATCCCCATCCCATGCCGATCGTCCATACCCTCGACGGCACCGAGCCGACCATGCAGTCGCCGGTCTATCGGTCGCCGATCCCGCTCTCGCGCGGCGGCACCGTGAAGGCCGCGGTGCTGACCGCCGACGGTCGCCTGGGCCTGCCCGAATCCAAGACCGTCGTCGGGCTGGCGCCCGCCGGCTGGAAAGTGGTGCTCCCGGCCGGGGAGGAAACCGGGTTCCCCGCCGCGCACGCGATTGATGCCGACGCTGCCACTTACTGGAAGGTGCGGGCCACGACCGGCCCGGCCCCGCGGCCTGCGCTCACCGTGGACATGGGCGGCCCGCAGCACATCGCCGGATTCGCCTACCTGCCGCGCCAGGATTGGAATCCGATGAGCGCGGTGGATCGCTGCCGCTTCGAGACCAGCTTGGACGGACTCACGTGGACGACCCAGGTGAAGGAGCAGTTCTTCGGCAACATCCGGAACAACCCGATCCTGCAGGAGGTGCGCTTTGCGCCTGTCGAGGCCCGGTTCTTCCGCTTCACCGCATTGCACGACCTGGACGACAACGGCTGGGTCGGCGCCGCGGAGATCACCGTTTTGCCCGCAAAGTAAGCGCCACCATTCCTGCGACAATTTCATCATTCGCGAGCCCCTTTGTTTCCATGACCTGTCACGTCACCCGCCTCCAGCATTTCGGGGCCATCTGCAGCCTGCTTGTGCTCGCCAACGCAATCGCAAGCATTGCCGCTCGCGCCGAAGGATCACCGCGCACGATCCAATCGCTGGACAACGACTGGCGCTTCCATCCCGGCGAGGCGGTTGACGCCGTCGCGCCCGGCTACGACGATGGCGCGTGGCGACAGGTGGATGTGCCGCATGACTACGTCGTCGAGGGTCCGTTTGAACCGGAACCGCGGTTCGAATATCCGGGCATGCCCAAGGACTGGCATGTGCTGCACGGATTCCTGTCGCTGCAGCCGGCGGTCTATCGCCGGACGCTCGATCTCCCCGCCGGGGCCGAGGGCAAGCGGCTGTGGCTGGAATTCGACGGCGTGTTCAGCAACAGCCGCTACTGGCTCAACGGCAGGGAAGTTGGCCGCCAATACAGCGGCTATACGCGCTCGCGTTT
>JANMTJ010000594.1:0-2987 GCA_031390295.1 Oleiharenicola sp. | reverse complement strand
CACGTGAGCGCATCGCGCAGTTCGCCGCACGCCAGCGGGGCCGCCCGATCCCGCAGGAGGTCCGCCTCGATTTGCGCCAGGATGCCGCGCACCGTTTCAGTTCTCTCCTGCTTGGTGTCGGACTCGGACAGCTCAAGCAGGTCGGTGTCGGCTTGGGCAAGCAGGCGTTCGCGCAGGCTGCTCAAAATGATCCGATAGGGTTCGCGCGGGTAGCGCTGCCCCACCCGGGCCATCATGTTGGAGGATGCCCGGCACTCCTCGGCCATCCGGCGAATGGCCGGGGCGAAGCGGGCCCGGCGCTCAGACATTGTCAGTGAACCGGCCAGCCCGTAAAGCAGGTCCGCCAGCTTCTTCACCGCCATCCGGCGGTTCATGCGCAGCACCTGCGCCGTGACCTCGGTCGTGACACCGGGATTGCCGTCGCGGTCGCCCCCAATCCAGGAGCCGAAGGACAGCCAGCGGTTTGGTGCGCGCACCCCGGGATAATGGCGGGTCAACGCCTCCTGCAGATCGGCATGCAGCCGGGGCAGCAACTGGTAGAGCGTGCGGTCGAAATACCACAAGCCGGTCCGGGCCTCGTCCGTCACCTCGGGTCGCTCGGTGCGACTGCGGTCGGTCAGCCACAACGAGACGATCTCGCGCCGGATATCGTCCGGCGCGTGCTGGATTTCCTCCAAAGTGTGGCTGCGGAGGATGCCGGCCAGCGTGGTGAGCTTCTCGAGCATCGTGCGACGCTTGGATTCGGTTGGGTGCGCCGTGAACACCAGCTCGATGGCCAGCTGGCGGACCAGTTTCTGCATGCGGTGCCGGGAAACGCCCGCCTGCTTCAGCTCGATCACGGCCGCCTCGATGGATTCGCGCATCGGCTCGCTCGTCGAACCCGCGGCCAGCAGGGCCCGATGGCGCAGGTTGCGCTCCCGGAGCAGGCGGATGCGGAAATTCTCCTCGGCCAGGTTGACCAGTTCAAAATAGAGCGTGAAGGCCATCGCCTGGTTGAAGGCCTCCGCTGAGGTCAGCCGGCCGATCGCCAGCGCCAGGCTGCGCGCGGCGACGGCATCGCCGGTCCGGCTGCTCTTGGCCAGCGTGCGCAGGGACTCGACCGTTTCCAAGGTGCCGTCCCCCTCCAGGGTAGCGATCGCGCGGCCCAGGGTTGCACCCAGGCTTCGAATCTCGGCCCGGAGGTCACTGAGCTGATCGATTGCCTTGTTGGTCGCCATCGGGGAAGGAAATACGCAGTTATCCCGCCAGGGCGAAAGCGAAATATTTTGGCCCCCGCTGTCATAACCACGGGGGTGGCACCATTGACAGTCCGGCCTGGCCCGACCAGCGTGCCGGCATGAAAGCCATGCAGCCGGCATCAGCGCGGGCCCTGATTGTCACCGGCGCCCTCGTCCTGCTCGGCGGATTTCTGGTTCCTTCGCCTTCCGGAGCGTTTTTCGCCTTTTGCCTGGCGGCGTTGTTGTATGCGGTTCCCGCGGTTTTCGGCTCAGGCAGGATACGCCTCACCGCGGTGATTTTGCTGCTCAGTTCCATCGTGCTTGCCGCGGGCAAATACCCGGATTTCAAGAGCGAGCAGGATCGTTACCGGCAGCGGACCAAAGTGTCCCGATCTACCGCCATTCATGCCGAGGATAGCGACGCGATAGCTAGGTCTTGATCTTGGGATGCGCTCCCGCCAGAAGTTGCTCAGGTCGTCTGTCACCTGGATCGGACGTTGGCAGGGGGGCAGGTACTTCTATATTCACCGGCACATGACAGGCGCCTCCTTTTGGTCATGCTAGGGATTTTGGGACGGTTGACACTCCTTTAACCGATGCGGCACCGTCGCATTCATCAGCCGGCACCACCTTTCCACGCCATGAAAACTCACGCACCAGCTCCCTCCTTCAATCTCTCCGGTCGCCGCGCCCTCGTCACCGGTTCTTCGCAGGGCATCGGTTACGCTCTGGCCCGGGCCCTGGCTGCGTCCGGAGCGCATGTGCTGCTGAACGGACGCGATCAGGCCAAGCTCGACCGCGCCGTCGCCGAGCTCCAAGCCACCGGTCTGAGCGCCGAGGCCCGGGCATTTGATGTGACCGAGGAGGCCGCGGTGCAGGCGGCCGCCCCGTCCCTCGGCGCTATCGACATCCTCGTCAACAACACCGGCATCCAGCGCCGCGGGCCGCTCGCGAGCATGCCGCTGGTCGATTGGGAAGCGGTGCTGAAGACCAATCTCACCAGCGCCTTTCTCATGGCCCGGGCCGTGGCCCCCGGCATGATCGCCCGCCGCACCGGCAAGATCATCAACATCTGTTCCCTCATGAGCGAGCTCGCCCGCCCCACCACGGGCAACTATGCCGCGGCCAAAGGCGGCTTGAAAATGCTGACACGCGCCATGTGCGCCGAGTGGGCGGAGCACAACCTCCAGGTGAACGGCATCGCCCCGGGCTACATCCTGACCGAGCTCACGCAGCCGCTGGCCGATGATCCGAAGTTCGACGCCTGGATCAAGGGTCGCACGCCGGCCGGTCGTTGGGGCTCGGCGGCCGATCTCACCGGCGCCTGCGTCTTTCTCGCCTCACCCGCCGCCGATTTCATCAACGGCCAGATCCTTACCGTGGACGGCGGCCTCAGCGCAGTCATTTGACCGGATTTTCCCCGCGGCTCCTGGCCGGATTACCCAAACGAAGGCGACCTACCGCCACTCGTGCCGCGGATAGCGGCGGGAGAGCTCGGCTTTCACCTTCGGATAAATGTATAACAGGCCGAAGCCGGCCCCCCGCCCAGCGCTGGGGCAGAATCACTTGCGCCCCCACCCGGCCGCGTCACGCTGCCGGCCATGATCAACGGCCTCCGCTTCGGCCTGGTGCTTGTCCTAGTTCTGGTGGCGGCGTACTACGGCGCGTTGCACCGGGCGGTGCTGCAGATTCCGCATCCCATCACGCAGGATGAGCCCGGCTTCATTGAAATCACGGCCGGGGCAAACGCCTACGCGGGCGACAATTTCG
>JANMTJ010000588.1:0-2134 GCA_031390295.1 Oleiharenicola sp. | reverse complement strand
GCGGCCCTTGCCGACCCGCTGGGCCGCGGCGTCCTGCGTCAGGTCGAAATCGCGGATGAGGCTGGCGTAGCCGTGCGCCTCCTCGATCGGGTTGAGGTCGGCACGCTGCAGGTTCTCGATCAGGGCCAGGGAGGCCGAGGAGGCGTCGCTCGAGGTCATCACCCGCGCCGGGATGGTCCTGATGGCGAGCTTCTGGAAGGCGCGCCAGCGGCGCTCACCCGCGATAAGCTGGAAACGGTCGCCCACCGGGCGGACAATGATCGGCTGCAGCAGGCCCTCAGCCCGGATGCTGTCGACGAGGTCGGCGAGCGCCTCGTCGGCGAATTCCTTGCGGGGCCGGAAGGGGTTGGGCTCGATCAGGGCGACGGCGATCTCGCGGTAACCCGGCAGGCCGTCGGCGGGAAGCAGCACGGCAGGCGGCACCGGGTGATGAGCCGGGGCGGTCGACTTGGGCGCGGCGGCCGAGCTGGTGATGAGCGCGCCAAGGCCGCGACCGAGCCGGGAGATGGGTGGTTTGGCCATGATTATTTGCCCTGGGGGATGAACAAGGTCTGGCCGACACGGATGCGGGTCGGGTCGGCAATCTTGTTGGCGTTGATGACGTCCTGCAGCTTCGCGTTGTTCTTGCGGGCGATGACGGCAAGGGTGTCGCCGTTCTGCACGGTGTAATTGATGCCTTCCTTGGGGAAATCCTCGGAGAAGCTGGTCTGCACGGCCGGACGCGTCGCCTGGTTTTTGGCCAGGGCGTCAAGGGCGGCGTTGGTCTGGCGACCGAGCTTCTCCAGCTGGCCGGCCACCTGGGCGAGTACTTCCTTCTTCTGGTCGGTCAGCTCAACCTGCAACGTGCGATTCATGTCCGCGATGGCCTTGTTCAATTGCTCAAGCGTGATGTAGCTCTGGCTGGTCCGCGCCTGCAGGGTGCTGTTGTCGCGGGTGAGCTGCTCTACCGCCATGGTCAGTTCGCCGACCCGCTGGTTAAGCAACAGGACATCCTGTCGGAGGCTGGCCAGTTCAGCGCGGTCGTTCTGCGCCAGCCCCGTGGCTCCCAGCAGGACAAAGGCGGCGCCATATCGAAGAAGGGTGACTCGCATGAAGGTGAGGTTGGGAAAATCGCGGGTAAAAACAAGCCTTAGACCGGATCAATCATGCTTGGCCGCAAACCGACACACCCCGCCCGGTCGGGCACCCCTCTTCGTAGGGGGGATTTTGCTGCGGAGTATTGATTCCCTCCATCAAGCGGGGTGGCCCGCTGCGCCGGAGTGTGTGGGATTGGTTTTGAGCAGGAATTCTCCCGATCATACCTTCCGGTGGCGAAAAGGCGCGGAGGCGACCAACGCCGGCATGGTATTAGACGGAAGTATCGTGCCGGCAGCGATGGGGAAGCCACGCAGGAATTCCGCGGCGGGCAGGAGTTTGCCACCCGGCCGCTGCAGCAAGCGCAGACGCAGGGTCCCCTGTCCCGCGGCGACCAGCAACCCGTCAGGGTCAGTTCCGATCAAGGTGCCCGGCACTGAAGGTTTGTCATATAATAGATGACAAACGTCAGCTTGACAGAGCTTGACGGTCTGGCCGTTGATCCCGACCGAGCAGCCGGGCCAGGGATTGAGACCGTTGATGCGGGCGGCGAGGACCGTGGCGGGCGCGGCGAAATCGAGCAGGCCGTCCCCTTTCACCAATCGGCGGCAGAAAGTGACGTCAGCTTCGTGCTGCGGTGTGAAAACCTGCGAGCTCGCGGCGATGGCCGGCAGGCAGCGGGTCAGCAGCGGCACGCAGGCCTGTGCCAGTTTGGCCTCCACCTCGGCGGTGGTATCGAGCGGTCCGATCGGCACGCGCTCCACGCCGGCCACCGGGCCGGCATCCAGGGCCAGCACCATCTTCATCAACGTGACCCCGGTTTCCTTTTCGCCGCAGGCGGTGGCGGTCTGGATCGGCGATGCCCCGCGGTATTGCGGGAGAATCGATGTGTGGAGGTTGAGGGTACCGAGGCGCGGCGTGTCAATCACGTCCTGTTTCAGGAGATGACCGTAGGCCATGACGAGCAAGAGGTCCGGCTGAAAGGCGGCGAGTTGCTGCTGCTCTGTCGCTCCCACGTTGGCCGGTTGCAGGACGGGCAGTCCCCTCGCCTGCGCCCATT
>JANMTJ010000201.1:0-1840 GCA_031390295.1 Oleiharenicola sp. | reverse complement strand
ACTCGCTCCCACCTACCGGATCCTATCCTTCCTGGTCCTGGGCACGGTGCTGGTCGTGGTCTCGCTGATCTTCACCCGGGTGCGGTCGCGCCGGAAACGCGCCGGCGGGGACAAGGCCGGTTGAGGCGGCCAAGCCCGTCCATGCCTGACGTGGGGCTGGCGGCGGGGCGCGCAAGCCCCGGGTACGGCCAGCAACCCTGCTTACTTGCCTTGGATGCCGCCGTTATGGCAGTCGGCGCAGGTCAGTTCCTCGTCCAACTCTCCGCTGGGATGTGCGAACTCCAGTCCGGTGGGACTGATGGAGGCAAGATCCGGGCCCGTGCCCTGCGCGATGATGGTATGGCAGGAGGTGCAGTCGCTGGCGCGGACCGTCTGGCCGTCCGCGGTCTTGTGCTTGTCATCGTGGCAGCGGAAACAGCCGACCCAGTCCTTGTGGCCGATGTTGTTGGGGTAGACGCGCCAGTCGGCCTTGCGCTCGGGGAAAATGCTGTTGGCGTAGATTTCCTGCACCGCGGCGATGGTGCCCGGCAGGTCCGCGTTGTCCGGGTATTTCTCGCGCAGGAACTCGGCGATCTTTTGCGGGGCCTCGACGCCGGTGGTGATCTCCTTCTGCAGCATGGCCTGCACGGCCGTGCGCTTGATGTTGGGCAGCTTCGTGCTGACCGTGCCGAGGGACATGGCGCGCTCCACCGCCTCGTTGGCCGTGGGGAAGACGTGCGCGGGGCGGTTGTGACAGTCCATGCAGTCCATCTGACGCACCAGCCCGGCCGGAGGCTCGCCCTTGAATTCCTCGTTGCGGAAGATGCGGCTGGAACCGTCCTTGCCGGTGACCTTCATCCAGACGATGTCCTGCCGTTTTTCATCGGCGGCGTAATACTCGACCACGTTGTCGGGGCTCACGTGCCAGTGAATGCCGCCGAGCGGGCTGCCCGGCCGGCCGGAATTCACATGCATGAGCATGCGCACGCTGTAGGCTTCGTTGCGCTTGTTGGAGAGATAGTGGTCGTAGGTCAGCTCGACGTTGCCGTGGAATTTCTCGGGCCAGTGGCATTTCTCGCAGGTCTCGCGGGCGGGACGGAGATTGTGCACCGGTGTCGGGATCGGCCGCTGGTAGTTGTCGAGGGTGAAGGTGATGAGCTGGCGCGTGCCGTTGAGCTTGGCCTGGATGAAGGCGGTGGCGCCGGACCCGACATGGCATTGCACGCAATCCACCCGGGCGTGCGCCCCGCGCTGGTAGGTTGCATACTCGGGGTTCATCGCAGTGTGGCAGACCTGGCCGCAGAACTGGTTCGACTCCGCGTAGTGATAGGATTGGTAGCTGCCGAAGGTGCTCAGGAGCAGGAAGACCACACCGCCGCCGCCCAGGAGCAGGAGGTAGCGCCGCTGCCGCGGGTCGGCAAAATCCAGGCGCCACTTGTCGGGCATGTCCGCGGCATGCTTCAGTTCCCATTTGCGCTGGGCCCAGGCCCCGAAAAACACGGTGGAGAGGCCGATGATCAGGAATATCGGAGCGACGATATAGGTGAAGATGCCCAGGTAGGGATTCTTCTGATCGCCGGCGAAATCCATCCAGACCAGCAGGGCAAAGGAGAAGAGTGAGCCGACGGCGATGACGCCGCCGATGGCGCTGATCCAGTTGTTGAAGCTCGAGCGGGGCGTCAAGACCGGGGCGGACGATTTGTCAGTGGGCTCTGTCATGGGCGTGGAAAATCAGGTGAGGTTGAGGAAAACAAAGCCGGCGGACGCACGAAGCGCTCCGTCGGCAGGGGTCCGCCCCGGGGGCAGGCGGCTCAGGCTTTCAATTTGCGGATGTAGGCCACGAGGTCCTTGATCTCCTCGG
>JANMTJ010000530.1:0-5632 GCA_031390295.1 Oleiharenicola sp. | reverse complement strand
CGGGGCGGGTGGTGGCGATGACCGCGCAGGTTTACGGGCTGTGGTGGCTCAATGCCTGCCGCATCGTCTACACGCTCGACGAGACCGCGCCGGTGCGCCGGTTCGGCTTCGCCTACGGCACGTTGCCCGGTCACGTCGAGTGCGGGGAGGAGCGGTTCACGGTGGAAATGCTTGCGGATGGCAGCGTGTGGTATGACCTGCGGGCCTTCTCGCGTCCACGCTACTGGCCGGTGCGGCTGGCCAAGCCGCTCGCGCGCGGCCTGCAGCGGCGCTTTGCGGTCGAGTCAAAGCAGGCGATGCAACGGGCGGTCGCGGAGGCGTTGTCGCGATGAAGCGGGAACTGCATTCCGGCCTGCTGGGCGCCGGCATCGGCGGGGCCGTGTGGCTGGTCTCGGCCACCTGGCAGGTTTCGGACCTGAGGAGTTTCGCCTGGTCGTCGGCCTTGCTGACGTTTGCGGCGCTGGTGCTGGTGCCGCTGGTGCTCGACCTGGCGGGCGAGAAGGATGAGCGCGGCCTGGGCCGCCGGCTGCTGGACTGGGCGCGGATGCTGCACATGCCCGCGGCGGTCATGCTGACGGTCGCCGGCCGGCTTGAGCCGGGTCTGGTCGCGGCGGGGCTGGCCCTGCCGTGGGTCACACTGACAGGCATGCTGGCTTTGGCGGGTGCCGCCCGCATCGCAGGGCGCGGCTTGATGCCGCTATGGCAGCTGTGCCGTGACGCCGGGCTGATGCTGATCGCCGTGGGCGGGGTGTGGACGCTGACCGACCGGCTCGGGCTGCATCCGTTGGGCTTCGGGACGGACATCGTTCAACTGACCGCGGTGCATTTCCACTACGCCGGACTGGTGCTGCCCGTGGTGACGGGCTGGGTGCTGCGCGAGTTCCCGGGCTCGCGATTCGCGGCCGTGGCCGGCTGGGGCGTGCTGGCCGGGGTGCCGTTGGTGGCGGTCGGGATCACGAGCACGCAGCTGGGCGGCGGCATGCTGGGGGAGCTGTTGGCGGCGCTGGTGCTGGCGCCCAGTGCGATGATTGTGGCGGTCCTGCAGCTGCGGCTCGCCTTCTCCCGCAGATGGCCGCGCCTGGTGCAGGCGCTGTGGGTCGTGGCGGGGCTGTCGCTGCTTTTCGGGATGGCGCTGGCGCTACTCTATGCGGCGCGGGCCCAGGTGTTGCCCCTGCCGTGGCTCGATATCCCCTGGATGCGCGCGCTCCACGGCACGACGAACGCCCTCGGCTTCGGCCTGTGCGCGACCCTCGGCTGGAGTCTGGCCCGCCGGGCTTCAGACTGAAGCCAGCGCCGGCTTCACATTGAGGTGGCCCTCACCCGTGTATTTGGAGGATTGCTCGTCGGCGTGGTAGCTGGAGCGGACCAGCGGGCCGGACTCCACGACGCCGATACCGAAGCCGAGCGCGACCTCCTTCCACTGCCTGAACTCCTCGGGTGTGACCCAGCGGTCGACGGGCCAGTGCTGGGGCGTGGGCTGAAGGTATTGGCCGAGGGTGAGGATGTCGGTCTTGTCAGCGGCGATATCGCGCAGGGTCTGCTCGATCTCCTCGGGCTTCTCGCCGAGACCGAGCATGATACCGGTTTTGGTGGTGAAGCCGCGTGACTTGCCATGGCGGATCACCGAGCGGGAGCGATCGTAGCGGGCCTGCACGCGCACCGGGCGCTGGAGACGTTCAACCGTTTCCAGGTTGTGGTTGAAGATGTCGGGCTTGGCGTCGAGGACGATGTCCACCTGGTCCAGGCGGCCGACGAAGTCCGGCACGAGCACCTCGATGGCGCACTGCGGGTTCTGGTAGCGGACGGCACGGATGGTGGCGGCCCACACGCTGGCGCCGCCGTCCCTCAGGTCGTCGCGGGCGACCGAGGTGATGACGCAGTGCCGGAGGCCCATCTTGGCGACGCCGTCGGCCACGCGGGCGGGCTCGCCCAGGTCGTGTTCGGTGGGGCGGCCGTTCTGGATCGCGCAGAAATTGCAGGAGCGGGTGCAGATGTTGCCGAGGATCATCACTGTCGCGGTGCCGCGCGACCAGCACTCGCCGATGTTGGGGCACTGGGCGCTCTGGCAGACACTGTGCAGCTTGTTGTCCTCCACCAGCCGGCGGGTGTGCTGGTAGGCGGGGCCGGAAGGCAGCTTGGCGCGGAGCCAGTCGGGTTTGCGGAGGGCGGACATCTGGACCACCGAATGGACACGAAAACAACCCAAGCACAAGTGGGTTTTCGGCCCCGCCATGGCCCACTTTCCCGTTGCCCAGCGGGCCGGGCCTGCCAAGCCTGCGCCATTCCATGAGCGACATCCCCCAGGACATCACCCACGACCAGTATGCCGTGCGGCTCAAGAAGCTGCAGGATATGCGGGCGGCGGGCGCGGACCCCTTCCGGGCCAATTGCGACCAGACGCATTTCTCCGCCGAGGCCCTGAAAGCTTATGTGGACGGGCAGGACAATGCCGTGGCCGTCAAGGTCGCGGGCCGGCTCGTCGTGATTCGCGACATGGGCAAGAGCCAGTTTGTCAAGATCCTCGACCAGCAGGGGCAGCTCCAGCTTTACGTGAAAAAGGACGTGGTGGGCGACGAGGCCTACGCGGCCTTCAAGAAACTCGACCTCGGCGACATCATCGGGGCCACGGGCACGCTCTTCAAATCCAAGAGCGGCGAGATCACCGTGCGCGTCGAGAAATACGCCCTGGTCTCCAAGGCCCTGCGTCCGCTCCCTGAGAAATGGCATGGCCTGACCGACCCCGAGACCGTCTATCGCCAGCGTTACCTCGACCTCATCGTCAACCCCGAGTCCCGCGCCCGGTTGATGATGCGCAGCCGGATCGTCGCCAGCATCCGTGCGACGCTGGCCGGCCGGAAGTTCCTCGAGGTTGAGACTCCCGTGCTCGAGAGCGTGGCCGGCGGTGCCGCCGCGCGTCCCTTCGTCACGCACCACAACGCGCTCGGCGCCGACTTCTACCTGCGCATCGCCCTCGAACTCCGGCTCAAGCGTCTGCTCGTGGGCGGCTACGACCGGGTGTTCGAGATCGGCCGCATCTTCCGCAATGAGGGTGTCTCGCGGAAGCACAACCCCGAGTTCACCATGCTCGAGGTATACCAGGCCTATTCGGACTTCCGCGGCATGATGGATCTCATCAAGGCCATCTTCGGCGACCTCTGCCGCGATGTCATCGGCACGTCCGAGATCAAGCATGCTGCCAGCAGCCAGCTGATCAACTTTGCCAGCGAATGGCGCGAGGCGCGCTACTTCGACCTCATTGACGAGGCCGCGGGCTTCAAGCTCAGCGCCCTGCGCAACTCGCCCGACTACCGGGCCAAGGCGACCGAGGCCGCGGCGAAGCTCGGGCTGGAGATTCATCCGGGCTGGCAGACACACGAGATCGTGAACGAGATTTTCGGCAAGAAGATCGAACCCACGCTCATCCAGCCGACCTTCGTCACCCACCTGCCCAAGGAGCTTTGCCCGCTGGCCAAGCTCAACACGGAGGACCCCGGCCTGATCGACGTGTTCGAGCTGATCATCGGCGGCATGGAGGTGGCCCCGGCTTATTCGGAGCAAAACGACCCCTTTGTGCAGCGGGAAATGTTCGAGCAGCAGGTGGGCGAGGACCAGCAGAAGATGGACACCGATTTCCTGCTCGCGCTCGAGCACGGCATGCCGCCGGCCGGCGGCATGGGCGTGGGCATCGACCGCCTCTGCATTCTGCTCACCGGCGCCGAGAGCATCCGCGACGTGATCCTGTTTCCGTCTCTGCGCCCTCCCGGGGCGCAGCCATAAGCCTTAAGCAATAAGCTTTAAGCTGACAAACAGGGTTGGCAGCGTGGGCTTACAGCTTATCGCTTAAAGCTTACCGCTACCCATGCCCTGGCCTTTCTATCTCGCGCTCAAGCAGCTTTTCCCGTCGGGGCGGCGCCTGCCGTTTTTCACCCTGATCTCGGTGCTGGGCGTCGGGCTCGGCGTGGCGCTGATGCTGGTCTCGACGAGCGTCATGGGCGGCTTCGGCCACCAGGTCAAAACGATGATCATCGACACCCAGGGGGAGGTGCAGATCCGCGGCAGCGGCCCGATCGCGGCGACCGAGGCGCTGGAGAAGGCCATTGCGGGGGTACCCGAGGTCGCGGCCTTTGGTCCCTACGCGCAGGGCGTGGTCATGTTGGAATTTGAACACCGGCCGGCCTTCCCGGCGGTGCTGGGCTTCGATATCGAGCGGATCAGGCAGGTCATCCCGCTGGAGCGTTACCTGACCCAGGGTTCCCTCGACGATCTGGATGACGATTCGGTGATCCTCAGTTCCCAGCTGGCCTATGGCCTCGGGGTGCGGATCGGCGACAAGGTCAGTGTGTACTCGCCGCTCATGCTGGAGCGCATGAAGAACAACGAGGTCCTGCTGCCGCGCGAGGTGCGCGTGGCGGGTTTCTTCCGCATCGGCCACCAGCAGCTCGACAGCTCCACGGTCCTTTGCTCGCTGCGGCTGATGCAGGACCTTTATGGCCTGGAGCAGCTGGTCCACGGCTACAATGTGCGCCTGAAGCCCGGTGCCGATCCCGACCGCGCCGCCGCCGCGATCAACGCCGTGTTGCTCCCGGGGGCGACGGCGCTGACGTGGTTCGAGGCCAACGCCGACTTCCAGGCCGTGCTCAGCTTCGAGCGCAACATGATCTTCTTTCTCCTGACGTTCATCATCATCGTGGCCGCATTCTCCATCACCAGCTCGCTGCTCGTGACCGTCGTCCGCAAGACCCGTGAGATCGGCCTGCTGGCGGCCATGGGCGGCCGGGCGCGGGATGTCGCCGCCTGTTTCTGCGTGCAGGGCCTGTTCATCGGCCTCGCCGGCACCGGGACGGGGCTCGGGCTGGGCTTTGTCCTGCTGCACTACCGCAACGCGCTGGTGCAGCTGATCGCGAAGTTCACGATGGGGCAGGAGGCGTTCGTGAAATTCTACCAGTTCAGCAATCTGCCGGCCTATACCGAGACCAAGGATGTGGTCATGATCATTGTGTTCTCCGTGGTCGCCTCGACCTTGGCGGGACTGATTCCCGCCTGGCGCGCGGCAAAGCTCAAACCCGTGGAGGCGTTGAGAAGCGAATGAGCCAGAATCCGCAAACCACAGAATCTTTGGCCACAAAAAGTCCCAAGAACCCGTCGGCTGGCGAAGGTCTCAATGCGCCTATGGGCGCACGGAATCCGTCCGGCTGCAAAAGAAGCTATTGTTGTGACTTTTCGTGGCTAAAACGGTTTGGAGGGATTGCCCATGTCTGACGCTGTCCTCCAAGCCTGCGGACTCAGCAAAACCTACCCGAGCGGGGACAAGACCCTCGGCGTCCTGTCAGGTGTGGACCTGGCCGTCGGTGCGGGCGAAAGTGTTTCCATCCGCGGTGAATCCGGCTCGGGCAAGAGCACGCTGCTCAACCTGCTGGCGGGACTCGACCGCCCCGATGCCGGCGAGCTCTTCTGGGGCAGCGAGGCCGCGCACCAGCTCAGCCTGGGCGAGCTCACGGCCCGCCGTGGTCGGTTCCTCGGCATGGTGTTCCAAGCCTATTACCTGATCCCGGAGATCGACGCCTTCGCCAACGTCCTGATGGGCGCACGCATGCTCGGCGGGGTGGGTCCGGCCGAGCGCGATCGCGCCACG
>JANMTJ010000519.1:0-2559 GCA_031390295.1 Oleiharenicola sp. | reverse complement strand
CATCCGTGGTTAAAAGTTCTCCTGCCGAATCCGGTTCGTCGCCGTGGCGTGATGCCTGGCACCGGCTCCAGCGCAACCGGCTGGCGGTGGCGGGTGGCGTGACCTTGCTGCTGCTGGCCGCAGCCTGCGTGCTCGGCCCGTGGCTCAGCCCGTTCAGTTATGCCGAGCAGGACCTCAACAATACCTTCGCGGCGCCGGGTTCGGTCCACTGGCTCGGCACCGACCAGCTCGGCCGCGACCTGCTGGTGCGCGTGCTCCAGGGCGGCCGAATTTCGCTGGGTGTCGGCCTGTGCGCCACATTCGTCGCCCTGACCATCGGGATCGTCTATGGCGCCGTCGCCGGCTACCTCGGCGGTCGCACGGATGCCGTCATGATGCGACTGGTGGACATCATCTACGCGCTGCCCTTCACCATCTTTGTCATCCTGCTCATGGTCTTCCTCGGCCGGAACATCATTTTGCTCTTCGTGGCCATCGGCGCGGTGGAGTGGCTGACGATGGCGCGCATCGTCCGCGGGCAGATCATGTCGCTGAAAAAGATGGAATTCATCGAGGCCGCCCGGTCGCTGGGGTTCAGCCACTCCCGCATCATCTTCCGCCACCTGCTGCCCAACGCCCTCGGGCCGATCATCGTTTACACCACACTCACGATTCCCGCCGTCATGTTGCTCGAGGCCTTCCTCAGCTTCCTCGGCCTCGGTGTCCAGCCGCCGATGAGTTCCTGGGGCACGCTGATCAAGGACGGCGCCGAAAAAATGGAGGAATACTGGTGGCTGCTCGTGTTCCCGGGCGCGCTGTTCTCCCTCACGCTGTTCTCCCTCAATTTCCTCGGCGACGGGCTGCGTGACGCCTTGGATGTACGCGCCGCCAAGGATTAGCGCGGAACCCGCGCCCCGCGGCGGTTACTGACCATTTCCGTCTGGCCTACGACTGTCGATTACTGGATTCTGCCGCCGCCTCATGCTCCGCCGCTTCAAACCCTACCTGCGCTACCTGAAATCGAACCGTGGCACACTGATCGCGGCGATTTTCTACGGCCTGATCTTCGGGTTGGCCAGCGGGCTCGGTTTCCCGGTGATGGTCAAATATGCCTTCCCGCCCATCTTTGACCAAAGCGGGATCCTGCTGCCTTACCACACGATCCTGTTGATTATCGGGTGCGTACCGGTGGTTTTCCTGCTGCGGGCCGTCAGCGGCTACCTCAACAGCTACTATGTCCATCTGACCGGCATGCGCATTCTGGAAGGTGTCCGGCTCGATTATTTCAGCAAGCTCCAGCTGCTGCCACTGTCCTTCCTGCAGCGCAAATCCAGCGGCGACCTCGTGGCCCGGGGTACCTCCGACACCCAGCAATTGCAGTTCGCCCTGTCGCTCCTGGCCGATGATGGCGTGAAGCAGCCGATGCAGCTGCTGGGCGCGCTGGGCTTCCTCATCGCCCAGGCCTTCGTCACCGATGGTGCGCTGCTGGAGCTCGTCTGCCTCGCGGTCGTCCCGGTCACCGTCTTCCCCGTCCACTATATCGGCAAGAAGATCGTCGGGCGCGCCCTGCAGGTGCAGAATCAGGTCGGAAACATCGCCACGCATTTGGTGGAGAATTTCTCCACCGCACGCGAGGTCCGGGCCTTCGGGCTGGAACAGAGAGAGACCGAGCGTTTCGGCCAGTCCACCTCGGCCCTCATCACCGCCCAGATGCGGACGGTGAAATACGCCAAGGCGCTTACCCCGGTCATCGAGATCCTGGCGGGTGCGGGGATCGCCGGCACCCTGCTGTTTGCCTACAAGGCCGGCGTCAAGTGGGACACTTTCTTTGCCATCATCATGGCGCTCTATCTCTGCTACGAGCCGATCAAGAAACTCGGCTACCTCAACACCGAATTGAATCGCGGCATCGCGTCGATGGACCGGCTGGAGTATGTCCTCAACGAGCCCCTCACCATCGCCGACCCGGCCCAACCCGAACCCGTCACGCGCCTGCACGGCCACATTGCCTTTGACAACGTGACCTTCGCCTACGGCGACAGCCCGGCATTGCAGGACATCACGGTCACCATCCCTGCCGGCACGATTTGCGCGCTGGTCGGCCCGAGCGGCGCGGGCAAGAGCACCTTCGCCAACCTAGTCCCCCGTTTCTATGAGGTCGGCACGGGCGGGGTCAAAATCGACGGGCTCGATGTTCGCTCGATGAAGCTCTCCGACCTGCGCCGCAACATCGCCCTCGTCTCGCAGGAACCGGTCCTCTTCAACGACACGATCTACCATAACCTGCAGCTCGGCCGGGAGGGCGCCACCCGGGACGAGATCATGGCCGCGGCAGCCGATGCCCATGCCGATGAATTCATCCGCGCCCTCCCCCAGGGCTACGACACGATCGTCGGCGAGCGCGGTGCGCTCCTCTCCGGCGGCCAGAAACAGCGCATTGCCATCGCCCGCGCCTTCCTCCGGCACGCGCCCATCCTCATCCTCGACGAGGCCACCAGCGCGCTCGACTCCGACAGCGAGGCAGCGGTGCAGGACGCCCTGCGCAAGCTGGTCGAGGGCAAGACCGTGCTCATCATCGCC
>JANMTJ010000484.1:0-4124 GCA_031390295.1 Oleiharenicola sp. | reverse complement strand
TCCATCACGCCCGTGAGGGCGCCCGGCAGCACCCCGGCATGCAGCTTCACTTCGGAGCGGTTGAGGGCCTCGAGGCCCAACTGGGCGGCAAGGCGGGCGATCATCAGACCAACAACCGTTAGGGGCAACCAATGCATGGGCGGTGAACACAGACCACTTTACGGCGGCGTGCCAGCTAGAAGAAACCGGGCACGGCCCCGTTGTGGGCGGGGTGCCCTCACCCCACCTACACGAACCAACATGAATAAAACTGGATTCTTCGCTACACTCAGAATGACCGTTTCGAAAGTGATGTTTTAAGCACGTCATTCTGAGCGTAGCGAAGAATCCAGAGGATGCGGCCATTGCGACGCAGAAAGCACCTAAATCCCTGCCCCGCAGCAGGCCGCCAAAGATTTATTGAAATCACCCCGACCGGGTCGCACAGTGACGACGTGGATTCAGACAAGACCGCCAAACTCAGTTTCGAGGCCGCCCTCACCAAGCTTGAAGCCATCGTCGACTCGATGGAACAGGGCGAGGTGCCGCTGGCCGAGCTGCTGGCCAAATACGAGGAGGGCAGCAAGCTGCTCAAGGTCTGCGAAGGACGCCTCAAGGATGCCGAGCTCAAGATCGAGAAACTGAAGAAGGCCAAGGACGGCAGCGCCGCCTTCGAGCCCTTTGAATCCAGCCGCGCGGAATAACCGCCGGTCCCCTGATGAACACCTCTCCGTCCGTTCCCCCTCTCCTGCCCGGCATCACCGGCCCCGCCGACGTCAAGGCCCTCACCCCCGCGCAACTGCCCCAGCTCGCGCAGGAAATTCGCGACGAATTGATCGAGGTCACCTCACGCAACGGCGGCCACGTCGGCCCCAACCTTGGCGTGGTCGAGCTGACCATTGCACTGCACCGCGTGTTCAACACACCGGAGGACCAGCTGGTCTTCGACGTGGCCCATCAGGGCTACGTGCACAAACTCCTCACGGGGCGCGGCGGCGAATTCTTCGCCAAGCTCCGCAAGACCGGCGGCGCCTCGGGCTTCCTTTACCGCCGCGAGAGCGCGCATGACGCCTTCGGGGCCGGCCACGCGGGCACCGCCCTCTCCGCCGCGCTCGGCATGGCCACGGCCCGCGACCTGCGCGGTTCGTCGGAGCATGTCGTCGCCGTGTGCGGCGACGCCGCCTTCACCTGCGGCGTGACCCTCGAGGCGCTGAACAACGTCGTCAGCTCCACCAAGCGCCTGATCGTGATCCTCAACGACAACGAGTGGTCCATCGCCAAGAACGTCGGGGCCATCGCCGGCTACCTGAACAAGATCAGCACCAACCCGACCTACAACAAGCTGCACCACGACATCGAGGGCTTCTTCAAGAGCTTCCCCAGTGGCGTCGAGATGAACAAGGTCTACACCAAGTGGAAGCGCGAGACGAAGGACTTCTTTGTCGAGTCGTCGCTCTTCGAGAAGTTCGGCCTGCGCTACCTCGGCCCCGTGGACGGCCACAACCTCGACGCGCTGGTCAAGAACCTCGAATTCGCCAAGCACTGCGACGTGCCGGTGCTCATCCATGTCCTCACCAAGAAGGGCAAGGGATTGGAGGCTGCGGTCGCCCATCCCGAGAAATTCCACGGCGCCAGTCCCTACGACCCCGACAGCGGCGAGAGCGTGCGCACCATCCCGGGCACGCCGCCCAACTACCAGGATGTCTTCGGTGCGGCCCTCGCCCGCTTTGCCCGGCAGAATCCCAAGGTGCTCGGCATCACCGCCGCGATGCCCGCCGGCACCGGTCTGTCCCATCTCGCCCAGGCGCTGCCCGGCCAGTTCTTCGACGTGGGCATCGCCGAGGAGCACGCCGTGCTCTTCGCCGCCGGCCTCGCCACCAAGGATTTCCGCCCGGTGTGCGCCATCTACTCCACCTTCCTGCAGCGCGCCTACGACCAGATCATCCACGATGTCTGCCTGCAGAACCTGCCCGTGACCTTCTGCATGGATCGCGCCGGCCTCTCGGCCAACGACGGCCCCACCCACCATGGCCTGTTCGATCTCAGCTACCTGCGATGCGTGCCCCACGCCACGGTGATGCAGCCGAAGGACGAGGACGAACTGGTGGACATGCTGTACACGAGCCTGCATCTGCCCGGACCGGGGTTCATCCGCTATCCACGCGGTGCCGGCACCGGGGCCTCGGTCAAGGCCGATCCCGTCCTGCTGCCGGTCGGACAGGCGGAAGTTTTGAGCGTGGGCACCCAAATCATCATCTGGGCGCTGGGCGGCATGGTGCCGGAGGCCCTCAAGCTGGCCCAGCGGCTCGAACGCGAAGAACAGGTCTCCGTCGGCGTGGTGAACGCGCGTTTCGTCAAGCCCCTCGACCGCAATCTGCTGCTCAGCCAGGCCGCCGTGGTGCCGTTGATCGTCACGATGGAGGATCATGTCCTCGCCGGTGGCTTCGGCAGCGCGGTGCTCGAGGCCTTGCAGGAGGCGCATTGCGACACGGCCGTCCAACGCATCGGCTGGCCCGACGAATTTGTGGAGCACGGCAACAGTGTTGACCTGCTCCGCGCCGCCCACGGCCTCGCGCCGGATGATATCGCCCGCAAGGTGATCGCCCGCTGGCGCGGACTCGCTTCACAGAAGCCCTCGGTGGACGTGCGTTGATTGAATGTGGGCGGGGCTTTATGCCCCGCCAGCGAAAACCGAGCTGCCGGCGTGTCGCGACGTAAAGTCGCTCCCACAAAAAAGCCGCGCCCTGAACGGGTGCGCGGCTGCGATGCCTGTAGGGCCGGCGCTTGTCGCCGGGCCAGGCCTGCCGGCAAGCGGCAGCCCTACATTACTTCTTGGCCTCTTCCTTCTTCTCGATCTTGCCGCTGCCCTTGCACTTTTCGCAGTTGTTGCCGGCCTTGGCGGCCTCGGCGCAGCATTCGTGGGTGCATTTTTCCCCGGCCGCTTCCTTCTTGGCGCAGCAACCGGCGGGCTTGGATACCGGGGCGTCAGCCGCGAAGGTGACACCGGCGGTGAACAGGGAGAGGACCGCGAGGGTCAGGAGGAATTTATTGGATTTCATGGGGGTTGGGGGATTGTACTGAGGTTACGATTAGGGTACATCCGCGCCCTTGCGGGCTTGGGTGCGACCGACGCGGCTGTTGTGACTGGCCAGTCGGAAAGGAGTTCCACTGAACGGGGAAATTGGTGCGGGCGGAGGGAGTCGAACCCTCCTCTCATGCTTGGGAAGCACGCATAATACCGATATACTACGCCCGCAAAGAACGACCGGGACTAAAGCCACCCGTGCCCGCCTCCGCAAGTCACGAATAACTCCGCCGGCCGTCCAGCGAGCTCTTGAGCGTGACCGCGTCAGCGTAAAGCACGCCACCCCCGCTGGGCAGGCCGAAGCCGATGCGCGTGACCTTTACCCCCGCCTTGGGCAGGCGTTCGGTGAGATAGTGGCAGGTCGCCTCGCCCTCCACGTCGTTGGACAGGGCCAGGATAAGCTCCGTTATCTCACCCGTCCCGATGCGCTGGAGCAATGGCGCGAGATTCAGGTCCTCCGGCGCCACACCGCGGATCGGCGACAATTTGCCGTGCAACACATGGTACCGGCCGCGATAGGCACCCGAGCGTTCGATGGCCCCGAGATCCTGGACATTCTCCACCACGCAAACCTGTCCGTTCCGGCGCTTTTCGTCGACGCAGACCGGGCATTGCTCCTCCTCGGACAAGTTGCCGCAAACGGCGCAGCGACGGACATTCTTCGCCGCCGCCTCGAGCGCGGCAACCAGCTCGGGCAGCCGGCCCGGTTTCTCGACCAGCAGGTGCAGCGCGATGCGCTCGGCCGACCGGTAACCGATGCCCGGAAGCTGCTTCAGCAGCTTCTGCAAGGTCTCAAGCGCGGGCGTCATCGGTCACTCAGAACATGCCGGGAACTTGGAACGCCGACGAGATGCGCTGCATCTCCGAATCGTTGAGTTCCTTGGCCTTGGTGGCGGCCTCGCGCACGGCATTGAGCAGGGTCTCCTCGACCAGCTTCGCGTCCTCCTTGAGGAATTCGGGGTCGAGCTTAACCGCGAGGAATTTGCCGGCGCCGTTGATCTTGATCTGCACGGCCCCGCCGCCGCTGGAGACATCGATTTCCCGCGTCTCGAGGGATTTC
>JANMTJ010000462.1:0-4056 GCA_031390295.1 Oleiharenicola sp. | reverse complement strand
CGCGATTCTGAAGCTTGGGCAAGCCAGGTGAGTGATCGCCTGGCCTGCGGACACGAAGCAGGATGACGGTGCGGACAGTCAGCGGCGAACCCGGGCGTCGAAATATGTGTCGGCCAGTCGCTGATGGAGAGCGAGGCGCTCCTCAATCGTCATTTTCCTACGTCCTATGATGGATTGCACGTGTCCAGTTCCGAGTTACGCGTTAAGTCGCGCGGCATGGCGCGCGGCGATATAGCCGAACGTCATGGACGGCCCGATGCTGACGCCCCCGCCGGGGTACATGTGGCCCATCACCGTCGCTGAGCTGTTGCCGGTGACGTAGAGGCCCTGGATCACCGAGCCGTCGGGGCGCAGGGCGCGCGCATTCTCGTCCGTGACGATGCCGCCGCAGGTTCCCACGTCGGATGGCCACAGCGCCACGGCGTAGAACGGGCCGCTGTCGAGAGGGGCCAGGCTGGGGTTGGGTTTGTTCCTCGGGTCGCCAGTCATGTGATGATAGGCCGTCGAGCCGCGACCGAAGTCCTCGTCGACGCCCTTGCGCGCGAATTCATTGAAGCGGGCGACCGTCGCTTTCAGGCCCTCGGCGTCGATGCCGCAGGCGGTCGCCAACGCCTCAAGGGTTTTGCCGGTCTTCAGATAGCCGCTGTCGATGAACTTCCGCGGTGTGATCAGCGGCGGGATGAAGCCCCAGGGATATTTGTTGCGGTGGTTGCTGTCGAAGACCGCCCAGGCCGGCACGGAGCCGGCGGCGTACATCTTCTGGCCGAACTCCATGTGCGACACGGATTCATTGACGAAACGCTTGCCCTTGCTGTCGACGACGATGCAGTGCGGCTTGCCGATGTCGTTGGGCGAATGCATGCCGGCGGTCGTGCCGTCGGGAAAGAAGGAGCAGGACAGCCAGAATGCCTCCTCCATGAGATCGGTGGCGGCGCCCAGCTTCATGACCGCCTCGATCATCTCGCCGGTGTCGCCCGGATTGACCTGGGTCCACTTCGTCGAGGTGGGCTTGGGCTGATACTTTTCGCGCATTTCCAGATTGTGGGAGAAGCCGCCGGCGTTTACGAGAACGCCGAGTTCGGCCCGTACCTCGATCCGCTTGCCATCGCGCCGGGCGACGACGCCCACCACCCGGCCATTCTCGACCAGGAAATCCTCCACCGCGGTCTCGGTCCAGATCGGAATGCCCGCCTTCTTGGCGATGTACATCAGCTGTCCCACGAGCGCGCCGCCGAAGCCGCGGATCTGCCGGCCCAAATACTTGTTCAGGAACATCCGGAACCCCAGCTTCAGGGCGATCAGCTTACCCTCGATGGTGCCCGTCTGAATCTTGGCGGCCTCGGGGCCGACCGTCGGCAGGCTGGTCATCGGATGGCGGGGGATTTTGTCGGCCCAGTCGCCGAGCGCGCGATAGTCGAAGAGATGGGGCACGAGAGCGCGCCCCTCCGGCACGGCGCCTTCGACCTCCTGGTAATAGTCGGGGAATCCGGCATGCCGCATCCGCAGGCCCTTGCCCTCCAGGAAGCGGATCATTTGGCCGCTTTCGCGAATGTAGGCGTCCCGCCGCGCCGGGGTTGAGGCCGGGCCTGGATCGCCGATCAGCCCGTCCATATAGGTGCGGGCCTTCTCATGGGAGTCGTTGACGCCGGCGGCCTTCAGGTGGTCGTTGTTGGGAATCCACAGCATGCCGCCCGACATGGCGCTGGTCCCACCGATCAGCGCCTGTTTCTCGAGGATCAGGGGGCGCTTGCCGGCCTCCTTCATCACCATGGCCGACGGCACGGAGCCCCCGCCGCTGCCGATGATGATGAAATCGAAGACGTCTTCTTGCGACATGTTACCCCCTCAGGCTCGTTCGGCGGCGTTGTACGGCTTGGCGGCGGCGAGGATTTCGCCCTTCATGTAGCTTATGACCGAGGGATGGGTTCCGGTCATCACCTCGTCCCACCGCTTGACCACGGTCTCGACGGTGAGTTCTCGATCGGTGAAGCCCTCGGTCGTGGCGATATACAAGCGGCGCACCGTTCCACAGAACGACTCGAGGCATTCCCCGGAGACCGGGCAGTCGTCGTGGGCAAGGAAGGCGACGACCGGCGAGGCCAGCTCTGCTGGCATGTTCTCCTTCGTCCACTGAAGCATCTCGCTGTCGGCGCGCTGGGTGGCCATCGCGAGGCGTGAAAAACCTCCCGGGTTCACGGCATTGACCTTGATGCCATGGGCCTCGCCCTCCGACGCCAGCGAACGCGTCAGAGAAAAGAGGCCGCCCTTGCTGGCCCCGTAGGCGCTTAGGCCCGCAGCGCCGGCCAGCCCTGCCGAGGTGATGTTGATGATCCGGCCACGGCCCTGGGCCTTCATGTGCGGCCAGGCCGCCCGGCAGGTCCAGACCGGCCCCATCAGATTGACTTCGATGTGTTTCTCGAAGTCCCGCGGCGTCAGGTCCTCGAAGGCCGCGGTGATCGAAAAGGCGGCGTTGTTTACGAGGATGTCGACGCTGCCGAAGGCGTCGAGCGCGGTCTGGATGATCGCCTTGGCGCTCTCGACTCCGGCTACGGAGTTATCGTCGGCCACAGCCTTCCCGCCAAAGGCCAGGATTTCCTCGACCACCGCGTCCGCCGAGGCAGTGTCGGAATAGCCCGGCGTTTCGACCTTGGCGCCGATGTCGTTGACCACGACATTTGCCCCGAGCTTCGCGAGCAAAATTGCATGAGCCCGCCCAAGGCTCGGCTTGCCCCCGGCGCCCGTCACAATCGCCGTGCGGCCGTCCAGCCGAAAATCACCCATCCAATGCTCCTTGAAGGCAGACCTGCGGGCTTGCGAGTAGATGAAGGTCAAGGCTCGCCGGGGCGCTCAGTCGGGCAAAAGAAAGGCGCCGTTCGTGACGAAGAACTTTTCAATCATCGCTGGACCATAAGGCGCGATCTTCTTGTACATCGCGTTGATCATATCCTTGCCGCCCTCAAGATGCGGATAGTCGCTGGCGAAACAGATAACGTCCTCCAGACCGTACCGGTCGATGTAGCTCCCGAGGTCTTCCCACGGGAAGACCGACACCCGCACGTTGCGCTTCAGATAGGCCGACGGCGGTTCCGGCAGCCGCTTGCCAGCGATGCTCATACCAGCCAGCATCCGGTACCAGAGATCCATGTTCTCCATCATCGGGCCGACCCAATAGGCGCCGAGCTCGATCACTCCCACACGCAGATCGGGGTGGCGCACGAAGACGCCGCCCAGGATCATCGTCTGGACGAAATTCTGAGCCGGGAGATGGACCATCGAGGTGTACCAGGGATCGACGCTGAACTCGCCGACGTCGCGGTAGCCCTCGAAGACCGGCGTGTCGCGCCACCCCTTCATATTCTCGAATAACTTTCCCTCGCTGCCCAGGTGAAGGGTGACGACGCAGTCGGCCTCTTCCATGAGTGCCCAGAAGGGCTCCAGATCCGGATGGGCGGGGGACTTTCCGCCGGGAAGAACAGCGGGCGGCAGCATGACGGCCCGAATGCCCGCGTCGAGCATCTTGTGGGCTTCGGCCATCAGGTCGGCGACCGTATCGCCCAGCAAGGTCGGCACCGGCCGGATGCGGTCGGAAAGCTTCGCCTTGGGCAGCAGCCATTCGTTATAGGTCGCGAGCCATTTGGCCGCCTTGGCCGAGCGGTCATCCTTCACATGGGCCAGGAACTTTGGATCGTACTTGTCCTGCATCAGCAAGGTCATGGACCAGCCGCCAAGACCCGTCGGGTACATCAGCTGACATTTGACGCCCATCGCGTCCATGACATCCAGCCTGCGGGAGAGATCGACCGCGCCGGGCGCCTTCGGACCCTTCACGTCCATCAGCGCCGCGGTGATCTCCATGTCATCTGCGGCGAAACCCGGGACATTGTGCGAGTTGCTGTCCTGGTCGTGGGGCAGGCTGTGGACGATGACGGCGTCGGCCAGTTCCTTGACCTCGGGACCGTAGAGCTCCACCCATTTCTGGGCCGGCGTCATCTCGTGGGTGTCGACGTCAACAATACGCCCAGCAAATGTCTGCAGTTCAGGGGGTAACGCGATCGC
>JANMTJ010000448.1:0-4424 GCA_031390295.1 Oleiharenicola sp. | reverse complement strand
GCGAAGGCGCTGGGGCTGAAATATTCCTGCTTGGGCATCATGCCGAAGAATCCCTTCGGGGCCCGGAAGGACTGTTTCTGCTGCTTCAGGACCTTCCGTGCCTGCATCGAGCTGTTGCTGGCCGTGGCTTTCCGGAAATGCTCCACCGCCTCGGCGCGCCGGCCCTCATGCTCGGCGATGATGCCTGCGGCCAGGTTGGCTGCGCCATGACCGGGGGCCCGGCCGAGGCAGCGGAACAGGATTTTTTTCGCCTCCTCGATCTCGCCCAGGTTCAGCCACGCCACGGCGAGGTTGCTGAGCACCGTCGGATCGTCGGGCATCGTCTGCGCCAGATGGCGCAGCACGGGAATCGCCTTCCCCTCGTAGCCGGCCTGCGCGAGCAGGGCCGCGAGCGTGTTCAGCGCATTGGCATCGTCCGGCCCCGCCTTCGCGGCCTCGGCGGCGAGCAGGAGCGCCTGCTCCGGGCTGTTCTGCACCCAGGCGATCGCGGCCGCGTTGGCCAGAGCGCCGGACTGCCCGCGAAAGCGTTCCACGAGGCGCATCGCCTCCAGGCGTGCCGCGGGGTCCACCGCGCGGTCCACGACCGTCGCGATGCCCGCCACCTCGGCCGGCAGCGTCGCCCGCGTGAGCGTCAGGCTTCGGGCCTGGGCGATCTGCTGGTCATCCCGGTCGGGAATCTGCACGAGCGGCTCGGCTTCGTCCTCCTCCGCCGCCACGGCGGTCGCCGTCCCGCCAGCCAGCGCCCACAACAGGACCGTGGCTCCGATGACGCGCCAGCCGCGTCGCGCCCCGGCAACCACCCGGTCGCAGAACAATTTCATGCGACCAAAAGACTCCTTGCCGGGGAGAATGACAAGCGTTCCATTCCGCCCGCCCGGGGCTTTACCGGTTTCTCACCTTGGCGGCCGGCGGGCGTGACTCAGGCGGAGTAACGCTTGAGAAAATCCCGCACGTCGTCCGGCACCGCCGCGGCGAGGTTGGGAACGACCCAGCTGAACAGCCGCTGGATTTCCAGCGCCTTGGCCGCCGATGCTTCCCGGGCCTCGTCGCCGTCACCCGTGTAGTATTCCATCCCCTGCCCGGCGGCCGCCCGCACCAGGTTGTCCTTGAGCCGGAATTCAAAGGCCGCCACCGACCCGTCGGCCGGATACCGCCAGATGCCCAGCCGGGCCGGCCGGTCGCTGACATAATTTTCCACCAGGTAGCCGGAGGTGTCCGGCTTGGCGGTCTTGCTTTGCTGCTTGAGGGTGGAACCGAGGGCGAGGATCTCGATCAGCTGCCCGTAGGCGGTGCGGGTCGAGCCGTCCTCGATGTCGTGCTTCAACCCGAAGACCAGGCCCTCGTCATTTTCGCGGATGTTCGCGATGTGGCACGGGATGGTCAGCTGGAAGTCGTCGAGGGTGAGCTTGAGGTCGCACATCTCGCGCGCCTCCACCTTGAGCGCGGGACCCATCTGCATGCGCACCCCCTGCTCGGAGCAGTCGATGAGGCGGCCCTTCCAGTTCCAGCCCTGCCGGGTGTTGCTCATCGGCGCGCCGCTCTCGTCGCGCCCGATGAAGCTGAGCACGGCCCGGAGCGGAAACTGCGGATTGACGTGGTAGCGCTTCGTGCTGCGCCGCTCCACCGGCGGGACACCGCTGTCCACCGGCTCGGGTTCCTTGAGGATGCGCTTGAAGAAAAGCATGGGAAGTTGGGGCCCTAGGTCTTCCGGTAGTAATCCACGACCCGGTAGCTGCGGGCCACCATAGCGAAAGCCAGGGCCGCGGCAAACGCGAAACCGGCGAAGAAGAACATCTGGAACGCCGTCACCCCAAAGCCCGTGGTCGCAATGAAATCGGTGACCGCGGCGTTCCTGACCACGGCATTCGCGACCAGCACCCAGAGGTTGCCGATGGTCGTCGCCAGGTTCCAGAAGCTCATGAGCGCGCCCTTCATCGCCGCCGGCGCCTGGCTGTAGGCGAACTCCAGGCCGGTGGCCGACACCAGCACCTCGCCGAGCGTGAGCAGCGCGTAGGGCAGCATCTGCCACGCGATGGTCAGTGCGTGCCCCCCGTCGAGCACCACCTGCAGGAGGCCCACCACCACCCACGCCAGGCCGGAGAAGGCGATGCCGGCCGACATGCGCCGCAGCGCGGTCATTTCATACCCGAGGCGCTTCAGCGCCGGGTAGAGCACGAGGTTGTTGAACGGGATCAGCAGCATCACCAGCGCCGGGTTGAGCGCCTGCATCTGGGACGACTGGAACCACGCGGGCTTCGTCATGGCGTTGCCCTGCAGCACCCAGGTCGAGGCCTTCTGGTCGAAGAGAGAGAAGAAGGGCGTCACCAAGGCGAACAGCACCAGCACGCGCAGCACGGAACGCACGCCCTCGACCGCCTCGTCCGGATGCCGGCCGCGGGCGCCCTCGAGCTGCAGCCACACGCCGAGGCCACCGCCGGCGATCACCGCCACCAACGCCAGACAGAGGGAGATCACCACCCCGAACGACGGCGCCAGCGCCAGGGAGACCACCGCCAGCGCGCCGCCGGCCGCCGCCAGCACCTGGCCGGGCCGGCCCGCGGCCAGGGCCGTGCGGGACACGCGCAGGAAGGAATGCGGATCCGGCGGCGCCGGCGGGACCATGACGTAATGCTTGCGACCGAGCCACAGGACCACCGTCGCGATTAACATCAGCAGGCCCGGGATGCCGAAGGCGATGGCCGCGCCAAGCTGCTTGAGGAAAATGGGCATGAGCAGCGAGGCGAAGAACGACCCGAAATTGATGATCCAGTAGAACGCGTCAAACACGACCTTCGCCCGGTGCTTGTTGGTCTGGTCGAACTGGTCGCCCACGAACGCCGCCACACAGGGCTTGATGCCGCCCGAGCCGATCGCGATCAGGCAGAGCCCGGTGTAGAAGCCCGTCCGGTTGGACTCGAACAGCGCGAGGCAGAGGTGGCCGAGACAGTAGAGGAGACTCAGCCAGAAGATCGTATTGTATTTGCCGAAGAACCGGTCGGCCAGCCAGCCACCAAGCAGCGGGCAGAAATAAACCCCGACCATGAAGGTGTGGAACACATCCTTGGCCGCGCCCGCCCGGTCCCCCTCCGGCAGGTACATGAGCAGCGACGAGACCAGGAACACGGTCAGGATGTTGCGCATCCCGTAGAAACTGAACCGCTCGCAGCCCTCGTTGCCGATGATGTAGGAAATCTGGCGCGGGATCCGCGCCGGGGGCGCGGCGGCGGCGCCTGCGGTGGCTTGGCTCATGGGGATTGAGCCCGACGCTGCCGGGGCCGCGGGAATATTCAAGGGGCGACTGCCCCGCCCCGCCAATAGGGCGGACCCGTCGCCGGGGCCGCCAACCCCGGGGGGCGGGCGCACGACGCACCCGCCCACGGAGTTTGAACTGAGGGAAGACTCAGGATGCGTTGTCGACCAGGGCGATCGGCAGCACGACGTCAGCGGACACCGGCCGGCCATGCTTCATCGCCGGCTTGAATTTCCACCGGGCGATGACGGGCAGCAGGTGCTTCACGAGGTGCGGGTCGCGCGTGGACAGGAGGTTGATGTTGTGGGGCTGACCTGTCTCGTCGACCGTGAGGCTCAGGCGGATGGTCTCACCCTGGTAGCGGCGCAGGATGCCGGTGGGATTCACGATCTTCATGGGCGAGGGAGCGGAATATTCCGCCCGGTCGGTCTTCGCCGCAGTATCAATGACGACGGAGGCGGAGAGAACGGAAGCGGACAGCAGGCCACCGGCGAGAGTGGCGGCGAGGAGGATTCGATTTGAATTCATGACGGGGGAAACTCCGCGGGAGACGGAGGGGTTGGATCTTTTGTTTTGGTTTGGGTGCTCCGGAAACATTCCGCAGCATGCCCGATCCCTTTGCACCGCGCGTGCCAACCCTGCACGCGCGGCCTTAGCCGCTGGGATCAAACGACAAACAAAAAATACGCATGCGCTCGAACGCCCTCTGTTTTTTCGAAACTGCGACGCACGCTTCCCATGCGCGGGAATGCCGAGAGCGCAGAGCCCCGTCCCCCAGAAGTTGTCTTGCCGCCGGCACCGTCCGGGGTCTTCAGTTGAGCAAATGATTTCCACCCCGACCAGCGGCCGTTCCATCCTCCGGCAGGAAGCGATGGGGTTCTGCCTCATGCTCCTCCTTGTCTGGGTAGCCGAGATCGTTGGCGTGCCCCACCACTTCTTCGGCGAGCCCCCCGGCTTCGTCTTGACGCGCGTCCTCTTCCGCACGGTCGTGATCCTCACCATCTGGCTCTGGGTGCACCTGACCACCCGGCGGTTGCTCCGGCGCCTCTACCACCTGGAGGAATATTTCGGCTCGCGCCTGAACACCGAGACTTCCCACGGGATCTGCCCGGAGTGCTCCGGCAAGCAGATGACGACCCAGCGCACCGTGACCCGGGTGAACAAGCCGACCGCC
>JANMTJ010000434.1:0-3495 GCA_031390295.1 Oleiharenicola sp. | reverse complement strand
TTTTGGGGTAGGGCGGTGCGTCCCTTCACCGCCGGATTTTTGGCGCGGAACGGAGTCCGCGCCCTACCTCAAAACCAGCCGGTGCTTGTCTCCGTCCACGATGGAGAGCGTCAGGTGCCAGGCATCCTTGGGCAGCCAGGCGCCGGTCTTTTCGGGCCATTCGATGGCGAGGCACCATGGGCTGGTGAGGAATTCCTCCAGCAGCAGCGAATCAAGCTGTCGTTCGTTCTCCAGCCGGTAGGCGTCGAGGTGCACCAGCTTGCGGGTGGCACCCTGATAGACCGAGTGGATGGCAAAAGTCGGGCTCGTCACCTGCTGGGGCACGCCCAGACCGTGCGCGAGGCCCTGCACAAAGGTCGTCTTGCCGACGCCCATGTCGCCGTGAAGGGCGAGGGTGGTGTCGGGCGGCAGGGCGGCGGCGAGTTCCGTGGCGAGCGCCCGGGTCTCCGCCGCCGAGGCGGTGGTGATGCCTGTCTTGAGTTTTTCGAGGATGCTCATGCCAACGGGGACACCACCGGAGGAAGGAATTTGGCCACGGATTTCACGGAGAGGCATGGATGATTTGCACAGGAGGCAACAGAGGAAAGACAGGAGCATTGGCCACGAAAAGTCACAAAGATTGTTTTCTCCGTGATCGAATGATTTTCCCGCTCCTATCGGCTCCCTGTCAGCTCAACCCGCTCCCAGGTTTATTGTGACTTTTTGTGGCCCTAAACGGTTTGGGGTCTTTCACCGCAGGTGTTCATAGCCGCGATAGTCGCTGAGGTTGAGCGCGCCGGCGGGCAGCTTGCCTCGGGCGACGAAACGACCGAGGTGCGCCAGCGGGACCCCGGAGAAATGTTTCTTCCAGTCACGTTGCAGGCGGGCGAGGTCCGCTCGGGCCCGAAGGACAATCAAGAGCTCGTAGTCTTCACCGTCGCCCAACGCGTGGTGCAACGGGCTCTGGCCCGAGCGCTTGGCCGACTGCCGGGCTGCGGCGCTGACCGGGATCGCTGCGGCGCACAAGGCCGGGACGAGGCCGGCCGGGGTGAGGGAGGCGAGGTCCTTCGCGAGACCATCACTCACATCCATCATCGCGCGCACCTCGTTGCGACCGGAAAGCCACACGCCCTCGGCGAGCCGCGGGGTGAACCGGTGGTGATGCCCCAGGAGACTGCCGCCGAGCCGGCCGGTCACGCAGATCTGGTCACCGGCCCGGGCGCCGGAGCGGGTGATGAGCCGGCCGGTGGATTCGCCATGCAGGGTGAGAAAGGCCCCAAAGAATCCGCGCGGCCCCTGCGTGATGTCGCCACCGACAATCTTCACGCGGTGGCGCCGCGCGCAATCGGCGAGACCGAGGTAGAAGCCGCGCAGCCAGGCGATGCCCGTCTCAGGGGCCAGGGCGAGAGAGATCACCGCGGCCAGCGGGCGTCCGCCCATGGCGGCGATGTCGCTGAGGTTGCGCTTGAGGAGCTTGGCGCCGACGGCGCGGGCCGGGACGCGGTTATCGAAATGCCGGCCGTAGATCACCGGGTCGGTCGTGACGAGCTGGTGCCGGCGCGTCGGCGGAATGACGGCGCAGTCGTCGCCAATGCCAAAAGGCGAGGCGGGCGAGGCGTCACCCAGCCAACGGCGGATGTCCGCGATCAGCTGCCGCTCGCCGCGGGCCCCGACGGTCTGGGCTCGGCTGGTCGTGAAAGGGCTCATGGATTCGCCTGGGTCAGGCCGGAAAGCAGGAGGATGATCGTGTTGAGGTTGAACAGGCCGTGGGCGATCACCGCCACCCGGATCGACCCGGTGGCTTCATAGACCAGGGCCAGCAGCATGCCCAGCACCGCCAGCGGCAGGAAACCCGCCCAGTTGGCGTGCATGGCGCCGAAGCAGGCTCCGCTGATGAGGAGCGCGGGCGTGCGGCCGAGTTTCTGGCGGACGAAGCGAAAGAGCCCGGCCCGGAACATCAGCTCTTCGTAGACGGGGGCCAGGACGCAGGCGACCAGCAGCATCCCGGCGATGACGAACGGGGACTTGGTCTGGGTGAAGAGCGCGATCAGGTCCTGCGGTTCATCGGGGAGGCCGCAGGCGCGGAGCAGCTCCGTCCAGCCCAGGCTGATGAGGATCAGGATGGGCAGGGCCACCAGCAGCGTGCCGACCGCGTAGCCCGTGGCCTCGGACCAGGACAACGTCTGCCGGGCATGCCGGGGCGGGGGCATCTCAGGCCTGACCTGCCAGGCGCGGAGTGCAGCGGGGAGCAGCAGACGCCAGCCCAGGTATGCGCCTCCATAATTCGCCACGTTGTAGATGAGCAACTGCATGCCCAGATGGTCCTGCGTATGAACCAAAATGTGCCCGAGCAACAGCTGGGCGAGGGCATTGAACACGAAGCCCGTGAGGAAAATCAACCCGGCGCCCAGGGCGAATTCCGGGACGGAAAGGGTGATTTGCGGCAGGGTATGCGGGCGGAGCCAGCGGGAGCGCTGGGCGCGGTTGAAAAGCAACCAGAGCAGCAGACCCGCGCCGGC
This sequence comes from Oleiharenicola sp., assembly GCA_031390295.1. GTDB lineage: Bacteria > Verrucomicrobiota > Verrucomicrobiia > Opitutales > Opitutaceae > Lacunisphaera. The sequence continues at coordinate 997 of JANMTJ010000434.1, read as the reverse complement.
GAAGATCAGCGTGTATTCCAAGACAGCGAGCGTGAGCTGAAGAGGGTCGGAGGGCATGGAGCGGTCCTATGCTTGGCAGGCCCCGCCCCGAAAAACCACCCCGAAAAGGTCGGGCCGGCGCCTAGCGCGAAGACCAGCGATCCAGCACGGCGCGGAGGTCCGCCTCGCGCACGGGTTTGCTGACATAATCATCCATGCCGGCGGCCAGGCACTTCTCCCGGTCGCCCTGCATGGCGTTCGCGGTCATGGCGATGATGTGGACGCGCGATTTCAACCGGCCGGAGGTCGAGGCCTCATGCTCGCGCTTGCGGATGCACTGCGTGGCCTCGTAGCCGTCCATTTCGGGCATCTGACAATCCATGAAGATGATGTCATAGGCCACATCGTCCAGGGCCTGGACGACCTCAAGTCCGTTGCCGACAGCATGCGCACTATATCCCAGTTTTTTGAACTGCGCGAGCGCGACCTTCTGGTTCACGGCATTGTCCTCGGCCAGCAGGATCCGCACCTTGCTCGGCGTCCCGGCGGAACCGGTTGCGGCCGGCGGCGTGGCCGCCTTGACGAAGACGTTGTCCGCCACGGCCTGGCCAACGACGTCGACCAGGCAGTCGAAGAGGCGCGACTGCTTCACCGGCTTGACCAGGTAGGCGGCGATGCCGATGGCCTTGAGTTCCTTCTGGGTCATGACATGGCCCAGCGAGGTCAGGATGATGAGGTGGGTCGAGGCAATGGCGGGATCAGCCTTGATGGTCTTGGCCAAGGTCAGGCCGTCCATCTCGGGCATCTGCATGTCGAGGAGAGCCACGTCGTAGGGTTTGCCCGTGGCGGCGGCCGAGCGCAGGATCTTGAGCGCCTCGTGTCCACCCGCCGCGCTGCCTTTCTGCATTTTCCAGGCGACGATCTGGTGCCGCAGGATCTGGCGGTTGGTTGCGTTGTCGTCCACCACCAGCACGCGCAGGTCAAACAAGTCGCGATTGTAGTCATCCTTTGCGGCCGG
>JANMTJ010000376.1:0-2848 GCA_031390295.1 Oleiharenicola sp. | reverse complement strand
GAATTCAAGGGCAGCTTCGTCGCGCTGGTGTGACCCGGCGGTGCGGCGTCCCGGGCGTTCCCACTGGCCGATTATTTTCATTTCGCCCCCAACAGTGACACCTGCTTGGGTATACCAACCCCGCCTATGAGAGTTGCCCCGCTTCCGATCCTGGCCGCCACGCTGACGGCACTGTCTTCACTGGTTGCCACTGAGCCGCGGACCGAGCGCCAGTATCTGTCCGGCCACGGCCCGTCCGACGCCATCCCGTGGGAGTTCACCGTCACGGGCGGCCGCCGCGCCGGGGAGAAAACGACCATCCCCGTGCCCTCGCACTGGGAGCTGCAGGGCTTCGGCACTTACAATTACGGCGAGGTGCAGCCCAAGAGCGATGAACGTGGGCTCTATCGCGTGCGCTTCACCGTGCCGGCCGCGTGGGCGGGCCGCCGCATCCGCCTCGGCTTTGACGGCGTCATGACCGACACCGCCGTCAAGGTGAACGACCGCTCCACGGGTCCCATCCACCAGGGCGGCTTCACCCAGTTCCGCCACGACATCACCGGCCTCGTCAAGTTCGACGGCGAGAACACCCTCGAGGTCGAGGTCAGCAAGGTCTCCGCCAATCCCGAAACCGAGCGCGCCGAGCGCAGCAGCGATTACTGGGTCTTTGGCGGCATCTACCGCTCCGTCTGGCTCGAGGCCGTGCCCGCGCAGTCCATCGACCATGTAGCCATCGACGCCCGCGCCGACGGCACGCTGACCGCCGACGTCACGCTGGGTGCGTTGCGCGACCGAACCCGGCCGGAAGGCCCAAGCCTGGTGCCCGAGACCCTCGAGGCACAGATCCTTGATGCGGCCAACCACCCGTTCGGCCAGCCGTTCACCGCGAAAATTCCCGCCGGCGGTGCCGGCCGGTTGCGCCTGAGCACCAAGGCCGCCAACCCGCTCCTCTGGACCGCCGAGACCCCGCACCTCTACACGCTGCAGGTCACCCGGCGGCGCGGCGACGCCACCGTGCATACCACGACAACCCGCTTTGGTTTCCGCACCATCGAGGTCCGCGAGGGCCAGGGCCTCTACGTCAACGGTCAGCGCATATTGCTGAAGGGGGTCAACCGCCACAGTTTCCGCCCCGAGTCCGGCCGCGCCCTCGATCGCGAGGATTGCTACGAGGACGTGCGCCTGATCCGCGCCATGAACATGAACGCCGTCCGCATGTCGCACTACCCGCCCGACGAGGCGTTCCTCGAGGCCTGCGACGAACTCGGCCTCTACGTGCTGGACGAACTCAGCGGCTGGCAGAACGCCCACGGCACCGCCGTCGGCCGGCTGCTCGTGCGCGAACTGGTCGAGCGCGACGTGAACCACCCGAGCATCATCCTGTGGGACAATGGCAACGAGGGCGGCTGGAACCGCGACCTTGACGGCGACTTCGCCCTCTACGATCCGCAGCAGCGGACGGTGATCCACCCGTGGGACCCCTTTGGCGGCATCGATACCAAACACTACACGGGTTACGCAGATCATGTCCGCCGGCTCAAGGGCCCGAATCTTGTCATGCCCACCGAGATCCTGCACGCGCTCTACGACGGCGGGGCCGGGGCCGGCCTGCAGGATTACTGGCAGGCCACGCTGGATTCACCCTTCGGGGCCGGCCTGTTCATCTGGGATTTCGCCGACGAGGCGGTCGTCCGTTCGGATCGGGGCGGAAAACTGGATCCCTACAGCACCTTCGCGCCCGATGGCATCGTCGGGCCGCACTTCGAGAAGGAAGGCAGCTATCATGCGGTGCGCGAAATCTGGTCGCCCGTGCAGATCGACGCGCCGGTCCTCGACGAAAAATTCGACGGCACGCTCACGGTGCACAACCGCTACGATTTCACCCCGCTCGCCTCCTGCCGCGTGGAGTGGTCGTGGTCGCGCTTCGACGGCACCGACCGGACCGTGGCCACCGGCGGCATAGCCGGACCGGACATCGCCCCGCACGCCAGCGGCCGGCTGAAAATCGATCTCCCCGCCAACTGGCGCGAAGCGGACGCGCTCGTCGTGACGGTCAAGGACCCCCGCGGTGAGCCGTTGTGGACGTGGAACTGGGCAACCCCCGCCCTGGCCGAGCGCAATGCGAACCGGATGCGTGCTGGCGGCACTGGTGCAAAAATCGAAAAGCGTGCTGGTCGCTTATCACTTATCGCCGGGAAAACGATCGCCACCTTTGACGCTACGAATGGATCACTGATCTCGCTGCAGACCGGCGACAGAACCTATGCTTTTGGCAATGGTCCGCGCCTCGCCTACGCGCGGCCCGCCGCCGACATCCCGGTGACCTGGCTGCCCTGGCGCGACGGCACGGCAGCCCTCGACACCACGCGTTTTCTCGCCACACCACAGACCGCCAGTTTGCTCGAGGTGGAAATCGAAACACCGAAAGGCACACCCTACACCGCCGGCCAGATCGAACTTTCCCCCGACGGCACCACGTGGCGCACGATCTATGATGCCTCGCGCCGCCCGGGCGACGGCGGCCGTTATGTTTTCCCGCCGCAACGCGTGGCCGCCGTGCGGTTGTCCAAGCTGGTCCATGCCGACGGCACTCCGGCGCAATTGAAGACTGTGCGCCTCGGCCATGCCCCCGGACGTTTCCCGGATGAAACCTCGGGCAAGGTGACCGTGACCACCGGCACCGGGACCGACGGAGCCTGGCTGGAAAGCCGCGGCGGGCCGGCCAATTTCAAGTGGACCCTCAGTGGCGACGGCGCCCTGCGACTCGACTATGATTATGCGCTCGCGGGCAGTTTCCTCTACCACGGCATCACGTTCGACCATGACGAGGCGGCGATGAAGTCGCTGCGCTGGCTCGGGGCCGGTCCCT
>JANMTJ010000368.1:0-1520 GCA_031390295.1 Oleiharenicola sp. | reverse complement strand
GATCCTCGCCTATTGCGCGAGCCGGCTGGGCAGCTTCGATGCCGACACCGCCATGGCCAATCTCACGCCCGACATGGAAGCCGTGTTGAAGGAATCCGGCCTGGAGCAGGGTGACATCCTGCCGCTCGTGCGCACGGCCTTTTTCGCCACCTACCTCACGGTCGCGGGAGTCTGTCTCGTTTATCAGGGCGGCATGGCCCTGTATTACCGCAGCCGGACCCGGCTCGTCACCGAGGCGCTCACAACCCGGAAGTCAACTAACCACGAAGAACACGAAGGGACACTAAGTTGAGGAACAACCAGGAAATGCCACGGCATGAAATCCAGTCGCCTTTTGCGCGGCTTGATCGCCGATGGTATCAAGCCAGCCTTCATTCGTGTCCCTTCGCGCTCTTCGTGGTTCAATGGCCTTGTTTCAAACCAGCCTGCCTTTATCCGTGACCAGGGGTGCAATCCGTGGTCCATTCCGGATGAATTACTTGGAATAAGCAGCCACCCCAACTAAGTTAATATTACATGTCCAAGGAGCGTTACATCGTGGCCAAGCAGAAGTGGGCCGAGAAGCAGCTGGCGAAGGGGTTCAAGCCCCGCGCGGTGGCAGCCACCGACCGGTTGCCCCCCGGCCAGAAGCTCACCACCGGTTTTCCCGTGCTCGACCTCGGCGTGCAGCCGGAAATCCCGCTGGATGAATGGACGCTCTCCCTCGACGGGTTGGTCGAAAAACCGGTCACGCTCAACTGGACGCAGTTCAACGCCCTGCCGCAGGTGACCGATGTGAGCGACTTCCACTGCGTGACGACCTGGAGCAAATACGACTGCGAGTGGAGCGGCGTGGCCTTCACCACCCTCTTTGAGCTCGTGCAACCCAAGCCCGAGGCGAAGTTCGTCTATTTCACCAGCTACGACGGCTACTCGACCAATGTGCCGCTGGCCATATGCCTCGATGAGGACGTGCTCGTTGCCACAAAGTTCGGCGGAGCACCCGTCGCGCGCGAACACGGCGGCCCGGCCCGCATCATCATTCCGAAGCTTTATGCCTGGAAGGGCGCGAAGTTCGTCAAGACCCTGAGCTTCCTCGCCGAGGACCGCCTCGGCTTCTGGGAAGTGCGCGGCTACCACAACCTCGGCGACCCGTGGAAGGAAGAGCGCTACGCCTGAACCCCATCATTCTCCTTCTCTTAATCCTACTCGTTCTCTCCCGATAATTCCCCGAGATAGATTACGAGAACGAGAACGAATTAACCCCCATGCCCGCCCCCTTTTTCCCGCAGGACATCATCATCAAGAAGCGTGATGGCGGTGCGCTCACCAAGGATGAGATTACCTTCTTTGCCCGCGGTGTCGTCGATGGCCGCTTTGCCGACTACCAGGCGACCGCGCTGCTGATGGCCATCTTCTGGCGTGGCATGACGCCGCAGGAAACCGCGTGGCTCACCGACGCGATGATGCACTCCGGCGAGGTCATCGACCTGAGTGACATCCCCGGGGCGAAGGTGGACAAACACTCCACCGGCGGCGTG
>JANMTJ010000322.1:0-3749 GCA_031390295.1 Oleiharenicola sp. | reverse complement strand
AAAAATCTCGCGCCACCTCGCCTATCTCCGCCGCCACGGCATGGTCGTGACCGAGCAGCGCGGCAACTGGCGCATCTATGCGCTCGTCTCCCCTCCCCCGCCGGCCCTCGCCGCCAATCTCTCCTGCCTGCAGGACGCCCTGGCGAACGAGCCCGTCCTGCGCCGCGACCGCCAGCGGCTTGAACAGCTGACCGAGAAAGTCGACTGCGGCTGCGCCACGCCCGAAGTGCCCCGCCGCAAACTTCTCCGTCTCTCCCGTTGAACCCCGCCCGCCATGACTGAATCCGTCGCCCAAAAGATGTCCTTCCTCGACCGTTACCTGACGGTCTGGATTTTCGCCGCCATGGGTCTCGGGGTGCTCCTCGGCAACTTCGTCCTGTCCGACCCGGCGGCCTTCTTCGCTCCGCTCACCGTCGGCACCACCAACCTCCCCATCGCGCTCGGTCTCATCATCATGATGTATCCGCCGCTCGCGAAGGTGAAATACTCGCAGCTCCCGCAGGTCTTCGCGAACACCCGCATCCTGTCGCTCTCGCTCGTGCAGAACTGGCTCGTCGGGCCCGTGCTCATGTTTCTGCTCGCGGTGCTGCTCCTGCGCGACCACCCCGACTACATGGTCGGCCTCATTCTGGTCGGCCTCGCCCGCTGCATCGCGATGGTGCTCGTGTGGAACGAGCTCGCGAAAGGCAGCCGCGAATATGCCGCCGGTCTGGTCGCGCTCAACAGCATCGCGCAGATCCTGTTCTACAGCTTCTACGCCTGGATCTTCATCACCGTCCTGCCGCCGTGGTTCGGCCTGCAGGGGACCATTGTCGAGGTCGCGATGGGTGACATCTTCTGGAGCGTCATGATCTACCTCGGCATTCCTTTCGCCGCGGGGGTGCTGAGCCGCGTGATCCTCGTGCCGCTCAAGGGCGAGACCTGGTATGAGCAGAAGTTCATCCCGCGCATCTCGCCGCTCACCCTGGCGGCATTGCTCTTCACCATCGTCGTCATGTTCACCTTCAAGGGCGGCGCCATCGTGCAGCTGCCGGTGGACGTGCTCCGTATCGCCCTGCCGCTGGTGATTTATTTCGTCATCATGTTCCTCGTGAGCTTCGCGATGGCGAAGAAGCTGGGCGCGGACTACCCACGCTCCGCCTCGCTGGCCTTCACCTCGGCCGGCAACAACTTCGAGCTCGCGATCGCGGTCGCCATCGCGGTGTTCGGACTCGATTCGGGCGTGGCGTTCGCCGCCGTGGTCGGTCCGCTCGTCGAGGTGCCCGCCCTGATCGGGCTCGTCCACGTCGCCGGCTGGCTCAAGCGCCGGTGGTATCCCAACGCCCCCTGAGCCCCCTCATTCTCCTTCTCCTAATCATTCTCCTACTCTTCTTCCCATGCCCAAACCCGCCGTCCTTATCCTCTGCACCGGCAACTCCTGCCGCAGCCATCTCGCCGAAGGCATCCTTCGCGCCGCCGCCGGCGACCTCGTCGAGGTCCACAGCGCCGGCTCCAAGCCCGCCGGCTACGTCCATTCCAAGGCCATCCAGGTGATGCAGGAGATCGGACTGGATATCTCCGGCCACACCTCGAAGCACATGAACCAGTTCCTCGACCGGACGATCACCACGGTCATCACGGTTTGCGGCCACGCCGACCAGGCCTGCCCGATCTACCCCGGTCAGGTAAACCGGCACCATTGGCGTTTCGACGACCCGGCCCACGCCACCGGCACCGAGGAACAGATTCTCGCCGAGTTCCGCCGCGTCCGCGACGAGATCAGGAAAGTATTCGGAGCCTACGCCGCCGGCCTCCGCGAGGGCCGCGGTCTCTGATCAGCCGCGTCGCCCATCCACCTCAGGGCCCGGCGGGCTTGTCGGGCACATCCGTGGCCACCACGTCAATGACGTCGTCCGTAGGGCGGGGCACCCGGCGATCCGGCACCGGGGCCGGACGGGGTCCGCGCCGGAACCACTGCAACACGTAGGCTGCCAATCCGGTGGCCATCACGAGCACGGCGGTGAAAAACACCGCCGCCAGCGCGGCCAGGGCGACCAATCCGGCGAGCAGGAGACGCAACAGGGGCATGTCCCGAATACTCTCACGAAGGGGGGAAAGTTGCACGAATGAATCTGGAGCCCGTCGCCACCAGGCCCACGCCTTCCGGCTCGACTCATCCGGTGGGGCGATTTGTATCCGGCCGCACCCACTCCACCCCATGAAAAAATACCTCGTTGAGTTCATCGGCACGTTTTTCCTCGTCTTCACCATCGGCATGACGGTCATCGCGCCTGGCGCCGGCGCCATGGCGCCGCTCGCCATCGGCAGCATCCTCGCCGTCATGATCTTCGCCGGCGGACACATCTCGGGTGGACACTTCAATCCCGCGGTCACGCTCGGCGTGTGGCTGCGCGGCAAGTGCCCGGCGGCCGACGTGGTCCCCTACTTCGGCGCCCAGTTCGCCGGCGGACTCGTCGCCTCCTTCGCGGTCAAGGCGCTGAAGACCGGCCTTGTCGCCAAGGCCGCGGCCCTCGGCGGCGCGATGACCCCCGAGGTCATGCCCGCGCTGCTGGCGGAATTTTTATTCACCTTCGCACTCGTGTGGGTGGTGCTGCACACCGCCACCGCCAAGGGCACCTCCGGCAACTCCTTCTACGGCTTCTCCATCGGGTTCACCGTGCTGGCCGGAGCCTACGCGGTCGGCGGCGTCTCGGGCGGCGCGTTCAACCCCGCCGTCGCCCTTGGCCTCTGCCTGATGGGTGTCGTCGCCTGGGGCAGCCTCTGGATCTACCTCGTCGCCTGCTCCGCCGGCGGCCTCGCCGCCGCCCTCGCCTTCCGGACCGTCAACGGCAACGATTAGCGAACGGCCCAGTCCGCACTTGCCAACCGGCGTGAGCTGGAAAGCATACCGCGCAATCTTCCGGCATGAATAACGAGATCCTCTGGCTAATCCGACTCGGCCTTGACCAGAAATTGTTCAACCGCGACCAGGCGCTGACCGCCGTGCGGATGGTCGGCCCCAGCGCCGAGCTGATGGATTTCGCCCAGAAGCTCATCGACGAGGGTATCGTCACCGACGTGGAAAAGCTCGAGGCCATCGCCGGCGACGCCATGGCCCGCGCGGCCCAGGGTCCGCCCGACGGCAACCCGCTGAAGGATGAGGAACCGGATGACGACGACGAGCCCGTCGCCACCAAGGGTAAATCAGCCGGCCCCGCCGGCGCCCCGCAGTTTCCCTTCGATAAAATCGCCTCGCTCGACGACGCGGCCCTCGCGCAGGCCCTGCGTCAATTGCTGATTGATGCCGGCAAATTCGGCGCGAGCGACCTGCACCTCTCCGCCGGCTCCAAGCCCTTCGTCCGCAAGCACCGGGTGCTCACGTCCATCACCGACCATTCCCTGACCGACAAGGAATCACTGCGGCTCAACACGGTCCTCCTCGCCGAGCACCAGAAGAATATCTTTCTCGAACGTCGTGATTACGATCTCGCCCTCGCGCTCGGTTCCGAAAACCGCTACCGCGTGAACCTGATGTTTCACAAGTGGGGCCCCTCCGGCTCCTACCGCATGGTTCCGTCCACCATGCCAAAGCTCGACGAGCTTGGCCTGCGCAACATCGACGCCATCCGCAAGCTCCTCTCCTACCACAACGGCCTCATCCTCATCACCGGCCCCGTCGGTGCGGGCAAGACCACCACCCTCGCCGCGATGGTCTCCGAGCTCAACGAGCAGCGCACCGACCACATCATCACCGTCGAGGATCCCATCGA
>JANMTJ010000281.1:0-1638 GCA_031390295.1 Oleiharenicola sp. | reverse complement strand
GGTTTTTTCCCCGGCGGCGATGCTGTCCAGGCCGTGATAGGCGAGCGCACCGATCAGGCCGTTTCCGGCTGGCACGATGCGCCCGTTGGTCTGGGTGCGGAATTCGCTGAACAGGTCGAGGATGTTGCGCGGCAGCGGCCAGCCCAGCGCCAAAAAGCAGCCGAATTCCGCCGAGGCGTATTAGGCGACGAACAGCGCTGATTCATCGGTGGGAAAAGGCGCGGCATGGAGCCGTGCCAGATCGTCTTGCCACAGACGAAGGGTGCGGCCAGTGGTGAATTCGCGGGCCACCATGCACACCGGCAAGGGAGGATTGCCCTCCCTGCCGTTGAGCGGGTGATACTCGAAATCAACCAGCCATACCCCGCCGGGGAAGCGGGAGGCATCCACTTAGGAAATCCCCAGAAGTTGGTGTCACGGATCGCCCCATAGGAGCCAATCCATGATCAGCTAATGGCGCCACCAAATGATCGCCGTAATGGCGCCACCAGATGATCGGCCCAAAGGCGCCAGTTCATGACCGGCGCAATGGCGCCACGTCCACCCCGAATCGAAGTCTCGAACTTTCCTGAAACCGGCTACCCTTCCGGCATTTTGCCGGGAGAAGCCATGAGTAATCGGAGGTTCGAAATGTATCAATACCGCCAAGCCCTGGTGCGCATGCGCCAAGGCGATTCCGACCGGGCAATCGCCCAGTCTGGCCTGATGGGGCGCAAGAAGCTCAAAGCCATCCGCAAGCAGGCCGATGGCCTTGGCTGGCTTACCACCGACCTTCCCCTGCCTGACGACGGCGCCATAGCCAGCGCGTTCTCCACGCCTGCCGAGGTGCCGGCATCCAATGTTTCATCGCTGGCGCCGTTTCGCGAGCGCGTGACCGCCTGGCACGACGCAGGCGTCCAGGGCACGACCATCCACAGCGCACTGGCGCGCGAGCACGGCTTTACCGGCAGCTACTCGGCGGTGCGGCGACTCCTGCAACAACTCAATGCCGCCAAGCCGCCCGAAGTGTCGATGCGCCTCACCTTTCAACCCGGAGAAGCCGTCCAGGTCGATTTCGGCTCAAGCCCGCTCCTCACCGATGTCCACACCGGCGAGATCTTCAAGACCTGGTTCTTCGTCATGACCCTGTGCTGGTCCCGCCACCAGTACGTCGAGATGATCCCGGACCAGACCGTCGCTACCTGGCTGGGCTGTCATCGTCGCGCCTTCGAATGGTTTGGCGGCGTGCCGGGACGGGTCATTATCGACAACGCCAAGTGCGCCATTACCAAGGCGAGCATTCACGATCCCGAGGTACAACGCTCCTATGCCGAGTTCGCCGAAGGCTATGGCTTCCGCATCGACCCCTGCCCACCGCGCGACCCGCAGAAGAAAGGCATCGTCGAGGCCGGCGTGAAGTATGTGAAGCGTTCCTTCTTGCCGCTACGTGAATTTCGCGATTTGGCCGACGCCAACCGCCAGGCGCTGGAATGGGTGATGAAAGAAGCCGGCAAGCGCTGTCACGGCACCACCCGCGAGCAGCCGCTGGCCCGCTTCGCCGACGTGGAGCGGGCGCTGCTGGGCAAGCTGCCTGACGTGCCGCCGGTGCTGGCGGTGTGGGCCAAGGTGAAGGTGCATCGCGACGCCCATGTGCAATAC
>JANMTJ010000702.1:0-6929 GCA_031390295.1 Oleiharenicola sp. | reverse complement strand
AGGACGGTCTTGCGGTTGATGACCTTGTGGTAAAGCGGGTGCGGCGTCTTGTAGGGGACGGTGACCTTGACGGACTTGTCGCCCATCTTGGAGCTGACGAAACCAATGAGGGTCTTGCGGCGGTTGTTACGGGTGTGAGTGGACATGGGTGGGAGCAGTTAGCGCCGGCGGCCTCAGGCAGCCTTCGTGGTTTTCTTCTGCGCGAGGATGGTCTCCAGGCGGGCGATATCCTTGCGGTATTCGCGCAGGAGGTGCGGCTTCTCGACCTGGCCGGCGTTCTTGCGCAGGCGGAGCTGAAGGAGCTGATCGCGGGTCTCGCGGAGCTTGGTGGTGATCTCGCTGGGCGCGAGGTCGCGGATTTCTTTGGAAGTCATGTCAGTCGTTCTCCGGTGGGTTAGACGACGGTGCCTTCGCGCACGATGAATCGGCAGCGGAAGGGCAGCTTGGCGTCGGCGAGGCGGAAGGCCTCCTTGGCAATGGTGGCGGGCACGCCGGCAAGCTCGAAGAGGACGGCGCCGGGCTTGATGACGGCGACGTAGAATTCGACCGGGCCCTTGCCCTGGCCCATGCGCACCTCGGCGGGCTTCTTGGTGACGGGCTTGTGCGGGAAAATGCGGATCCAGAGCTTGCCCTTGCGCTTCAGGTGGCGGGCGATGGTGACGCGGGCCGCCTCGATCTGCTGGCCGGTCATGGGACCGCGGGACAGGGACTGCAGGCCGAATTCGCCGAAGGCGAGCGTGTTGCCGCGCTTGGCATTGCCAGCGCGGGAGCCTTTCATCGACTTGCGGTATTTGGTGCGGGAGGGAGCGAGAGCAGGCATGGGAACAGTGGGCGGTAAGCGTTAAGCTGGGGGCCGGGTAAGCGGGTTAGTTGGATTCTTCTTTTTTGCAGATCCAGCATTTGACGCCGATCTTGCCCCAGACGGTCAGGGCCTCGGCAAAGCCGTAATCAATGTTCTCGCGCAGCGTGTGCAACGGGATGCGGCCCTGGCGCTGCCATTCGCGGCGGGCGATGTCGGCGCCGCCGAGGCGGCCCGAGCACTGGATCTTGATGCCGTCGATGCCGAGGGACATGGCGATCTGGATGGACTTCTTGATGGCGCGGCGGAAGGCGATGCGGCGCTCGAGCTGGAGCGCGACGTTCTCGGCCACGAGCTGGGCCTCGATCTCGGGCTTCTTCACTTCCTGGATGTCGAGAAGGACTTCCTTGCCGGTGAGCTTGCCGAGCTGGACCTTCATGTTCTCGACCTCCTGGCCCTTCTTGCCGATGACAATGCCGGGGCGGGCGGTGAAAATCTTCACGCGGACGCGGTTGCCGGCGCGCTCGATGAAGATGCGCGGCACCGAGGCCTGCTTGAGCTTCTCCATCAGCGTGGAGCGGATGATCTGGTCCTCCAGGAGGAGCTTGGCGAAATCCTTCTTGCGCGCGAACCAGCGTGACTGCCAGTTGCGGCGGACGGCGAGGCGGAAGCCTGTGGGGTTGGTCTTTTGTCCCATGGTGTTAAGTTAGTTGGATTTGCCGTCGGAGAGGATGATGCGCAGATGCGACATGCGCTTGACGCGGGGCTTGGCCGAGCCGCGGGCGCCGGCCTTGAAGCGCTTCAGGACCGGGCCGGGCTCCACGAGGGCGCGAAACACGGTGAGCGAGCTGGCGGAGAGGCTGTTGTTGTTCTCGGCGTTGGCCACGGCGCTCTTGAGCGTCTTGGCGAGCAGGCGGGCCGACTTGCGCGGGATGAGCGTGAGAAAGTCGATGGCCTCGGGCACGGGCCGGCCCTGGATCTGGTTCGCGATTTCGCGGACCTTGCGGGGCGACATGCGCGCGTTGCGGGTGAGAGCTTGGATTTCCATTTGGGTATTCCGGTTGAGCGTCAGATTTCCTTGCGGGTCATACCGCCGTGGGCCTTGAAGATGCGGGTCGGGGCGAACTCGCCGAGCTTGTGCCCGACCATGTTCTCCGTGATGTAGACGGCGATGTGCGTCTTGCCGTTGTGGACGCTGATGGTGTGGCCGACGAATTCGGGCGTGATGGTCGAGCGCCGGCTCCAGGTCTGGATGGGCTTGCGGGCGCCGCCGGCCTTGGCCGCCTTCTGGATTTTCTCCAGGAGGTGGTAGTCGACAAAGAAACCTTTCTTGATGGAACGTGCCATGGTGCGGGTGAGTTGGGATTACTTCTTGCCGCGCGGCGGACGGCCGTTGGCGCGAACGAGGATGAAGTTGCTGGAGAGCTTGGTGCGTTTGCGCGTCGGGAAGCCCTTGGCGAGCTGGCCCCACGGCGACACGAGGTGCTGGCGACCGCCACCACCCTTGGACTTGCCCTGACCGCCACCGTTGGGGTGGTCGACCGGGTTCATGGCGACGCCGCGGACGCGGGGGCGCTTGCCGAGCCAGCGGTTGCGCCCGGCCTTGCCGAGCGAGCGCTTGTTGTGGTCGGGATTGGAAACCTCGCCGATGGTGGCGCGGCACTGGGCGTTGACGAGGCGGGTCTCGCCCGAGGCCAGGCGGATCTGGGCGTAGCCATTTTCGACCGTCACGAGCTCAGCCGAGGTGCCGGCGGAACGGGCCACCTGGGCGCCCTTGCCGGGCAGCAGCTCGACGGCGTGGATCTTCGTGGCCGGCGGAATCACGCCCAGCGGGAAGGAGTTGCCGGGACGGTAGTCGTTGGTGTCGGTCTTCAGCGCGTTGTAAATCGTGTCGCCGGCCTTGAGGCCCTGAGGCGCGAGGACGTAGGTCTTCGTGCCGTCGGCATAGGCGAGGAGCGCGAGGAGTGCGCTGCGGTTCGGATCGTATTCGATCGACTGCACCTTGGCGGGCATGTCGAGCTTGGAGCGCTTGAAGTCGATGATGCGGTAAAGCTTCTTGTGACCGCCGCCGCGACGGCGGGAGGTGATGCGGCCGTAGGTGTTGCGGCCGCCGGTCTTGTTCTTCGACTCGACGAGCGAACGCTCCGGGCGCTTCTTGGAGACGCCGGCGGGACGGTTCAGAATGGTGAACCGGAGCGAGGCGGTGAGGGGACGGAAGGATTTAAGGGCCATGGTGGGTTATCTCCGGTGGGCTCAGGAGGTGAGCTCGATTTTGTCGCCCTGCTTGAGGGTGACGATGGCGCGCTTGCTGTCCGACATCATGATGGGGCGGCCTTGGCGGGATTTCTTCGGCTTGCCCTTCCGGTTCTGGATGTTCACGCGGGTGACGCTGACCTTGAAGGTCTGTTCAACAGCGGCGCGCACGGTGTATTTGGTCGCGCTGGGATACACCTCGAAGGTGTATTGGCCGTAGTTGGAAGAGAGCTTGTTGGACTTCTCCGTCAGACGGATGGTTTTGAGAATCTTGTCGGCTTGGATCATGACTGGCCTCCGTTGGTGCGGGCGATGATCTGCTCGAGGGCTTTGCTGGACACGACGATCTTGGCGAAGGTGCAGAGATCGAGGGTGTTGAGCTTGGAAGCCACCTGCAGGGTGACACGGGCGAGATTGCGGGCAGCGCGGGTGGCCTCGGTGGTGAACGGGGCGTCCACGATCAGCACCTTGCCCTTGGGCGCGATGCGGCCGATGACGGCGTCCATCGCCTTGGTCTTTGCTTCTTTCGAGGAGAAGGCCTCGATGACGCTGACGTCGCCGGAGGTGACGCGGTCGAAGAGGGCGCGGTTGAAAGCGAGGGCCTTCACCTTGCCGTTGATCTTCTTGGAGTAATCGCGGGGCTTGGGGCCGAACACGACACCACCACCGCTCCACAGCGGCGAGCGGTTGGAGCCGGCGCGGGCGCGGCCGGTGCCCTTCTGGGCCCAGGGCTTCTTGCCGCCACCGCGAACTTCGCCGCGAGTCTTGGTGGAAGCGGTGCCGAGGCGGGCGTTGGCGCGGTGAGCGACAACGACTTCCTTCACGGCCTGAAGGCCACGGTCGCCTTCAAAGGTCGGGAGTTTGAACTCTTTTTCAGAGCTCTTCGAGGCGTCGGATGTGAAAACGGTGAGTTTCATTTTGGATCAGTCTCCGGTGGTTAGGCTTTCTTGGCTTTCTTGCCGGAACGGATGATGACGTCATCGCCGTTGGCGCCGGGGATGGCGCCCTTCACGAGAATGAGGTTCTTCTCGGCGATGATCTTCACGACGCGCAGGTTCTGCACGGTGCGGACATCACTGCCCATGTGGCCGGGCATGCGCTGGTTCTTCCACACGCGGCCAGGGGTCTGGCGCATGCCGATGGAGCCGATGCGGCGGTGGAACATCGAGCCATGGGCGGCGGGGCCGCCGTTGACGCGGAAGCGCTTCACGACGCCCTGGAAGCCCTTGCCCTTGGAGACACCGAGCACGTCGATGACCTGGCCTTCGGTGAACACGGCAACCGTGATCACGTCGCCGGCCTTGCCGGAGAAGGCTTCGGTGAGACGGACTTCATTCAGCACGCGGGGCGTGGAGGCGAGGCCGGCCTTCTTGGCGTGGTTGGTCTCGGCCTTGGAGGCGTTGTTCGCCTTCTGGGCGCCGAAACCGAGCTGCACGGCGTTGTAGCCGTCGGACTCGACAGTTTTGACTTGGACGACCGGGCACGGGCCGGCTTCCACCACGGTGACCGGGATCAGGACGTTTTGCGCGTCGTAGACCTGGGTCATGCCGATTTTTTTGCCTAATATGGTAGCGATCATGGGCTAAGTGGTAGGTGGCGGGTGAGCGCCGTTTGTTTAGACCTACTTTAGCAAGGGCCGGGTTTGAGGCGGCGTCTGCTAAGCTGGTTGTGAGTTAAAGTTAGACGTTGATGGTGATGTCCACGCCGGACGGGAGATTGAGTTTCTTGAGCTCGTCGACCGTCTGGGCGGTGGGCTCGAGGATGTCGATGAGGCGCTTGTGCGTGCGGGATTCGAACTGCTCCATGGACTTCTTGTCGACGTGCGGGGAGCGGTTGACCGAAAGCTTCACGATGTGGGTGGGCAGCGGGATGGGACCCGAGACGCGGGCGCCGGAGCGCTTGGCGGTTTCCACGATTTCGAGAGCGGATTGGTCGATGACCCGATAGTCGAAGCCCTGGAGTTTGATGCGGATGCGTTGGCCTTTCATTGCGGTATAAAGAACGAGGGTTAAAATCAGGTGCGGGCGGGGCCCTTGGCGTTGGTTTCGACGATCTTCGCAAGCTGCGAGTTTGGAACCTGTGCGAAGTGGGACGGAGTGATGCCCGCGCTGGCGCGGCCCTTCGAGAGGGAGCGGATGTCGGTGACGTAGCCGAAGAGCAGCTCCAACGGAACGTGCGCGGTGATGATGCACGCGCCGGCCTTGTTTTCCATGCCCTGGATCTGGCCGCGACGACGGTTGATGTCGCCGAGGAGATCGCCCTGGTATTCCTCGGGCGTGGTGACCTCGACGCCCATGATGGGCTCGAGCAGAATCGGACCGGCCTGCTTCATCGCATCCTTGAAGGCGAAGATACCGGCCATTTTGAACGCGAGTTCGGACGAATCCACCTCGTGGAACGAGCCGTCCACAATGCGGATGATGACGTCCACCACCGGGAAACCGGCGACGACACCGTTGTTGGCGCCTTCGAGCAGGCCCTCCGTGGCGGGCTTGATAAATTCCTTCGGGATCGAGCCACCGACGGTCTCGTTGATGACCTCGACGCCCTTGCCCTTGGCGTTCGGCTCAAGCCTGATGCAGACATGGCCGTATTGGCCCTTGCCACCGGACTGGCGGATGAACTTACCCTCACCGTCGGCCGCCTTGATGATGGTTTCACGGTAGGCGATCTGGGGCTTGCCGGAGGTGGCCTCGACCTTGAATTCGCGCTTCATGCGGTCGATGATGATCTCGAGATGCAGTTCGCCCATGCCGGCGAGAATGGTCTGGCCGGTGTCCTGGTCGGTCTTGACGCGCAGGGTCGGATCCTCGGCGACGAGGCGCTGGAGCGCGACGCCCAGCTTCTCCTGGTCGGCCTTGGAGTTGGGCTCGATGGACATCGAGATAACGGGCTCGGGGAAGGACGGGGGCTCGAGCCGGATGTCGAAATCCTCGTCGCACAGGGTGTCGCCCGTGATGACGTCCTTGACGCCGACGACGGCGCAGATGTCACCCGCATAGGCGACCTCGATTTCCTCGCGTTCAATGGCGCGCATGAGGACGAGGCGGGAGACCCGCTCGGTGCGGCGCGTGCGGGGATTGTAGAGAGACATGCCGCGCGGCAGCTGGCCGGTGTAGACGCGGAAGAACACCAGCCGGCCCACGAAAGGATCGTTCCAGAGCTTGAAGGCGAGGCCGGCCAGCTTGGCCTGGTCGCTCACGACGGCCTCGACCGCCTTGCCATCGGTGTCCTGGCCCTGCATGGGCGGAACGTCGATCGGGCTCGGGAGGTAGTTGACGACGCAATCGAGCAGGCGCTGGACGCCCTTCTTCTTGAAGGCGGAACCGGGAATGACACCGGTGAATTGGAGCGAGATGGTCGCCTTGCGGACACCGAGCATCAGCTCTTCCACGCTGATCTCCTGGCCGTTAAGGTACTTCTCGGCGATGACGTCGTCGAAGTCGCAGACCGCCTCGATGAGCTTGTCGCGGTATTCCTTGGTCTGCGCCACCATATCGGCCGGCACGGGCATCGTCTTCGGGTTCATCCCCAGCAGGTCCTTCGGGTCCTCCTCGAAGAAATAGGCGACGTTCTGGACGAGATCGATGAGGCCGGAGAAATTCTCCTCCTTGCCGATGGGCAGGAAGATCGGGTGGGCGTTGGCCTTGAGT
This sequence comes from Oleiharenicola sp., assembly GCA_031390295.1. Taxonomy (GTDB): domain Bacteria; phylum Verrucomicrobiota; class Verrucomicrobiia; order Opitutales; family Opitutaceae; genus Lacunisphaera. The sequence goes on along the minus strand of JANMTJ010000702.1, from coordinate 224 downwards.
TTCTCGCGCATCTCGGAGACGGCACGGAAGAAGTCGGCGCCGGTGCGGTCCATCTTGTTGATGAACGCCACGCGCGGCACGCGGTACTTGTTGGCCTGGCGCCAGACGGTCTCGGACTGGGGCTGCACGCCGGCGACAGCGCAGAACACGGCGACGGCGCCGTCGAGCACGCGGAGCGAGCGCTCCACCTCGGCCGTGAAATCCACGTGTCCGGGGGTGTCGAT
>JANMTJ010000270.1:0-1522 GCA_031390295.1 Oleiharenicola sp. | reverse complement strand
GCCGCCACCGAGCAGGCCGACGTCGGAAATGGTGTGGTGCGGCGCGCGGGCCGGCCGCTGCAGGAACTGCAAGCCGCCTTGCATGGTCTGGCCGGCGGCGGAATGAATGCGGAGAATCTCAAGGTATTCCTCGAGGGAGGGTCGGGGCATGATGCCGGGCACGCGCCGGGCGATCATGGATTTGCCGGAGCCAGGCGGCCCGATCATGAGCAGGTTGTGCCCGCCTGCGACGGAGATCTCCACGGCCCGGCGGACCGCGTGCTGGCCCTTGATGTCCGAGAAATCGGGCTCCGGTTCCGCCCGGGCGGCGGTCGCGGCGTGACGCGGCGGGGTCTGCGGAAAGAGGTGCAGCTGGCCGCCGAGGAACCGCTGGGCCTGGTCGAGCGAGGTGATTTCATAGACGGCGATGCCCTCGACCAGCGCGGCTTCCTGCGCCGCCAGGGGTGGCAGCAGAATGGCCTTGCGGCCGCTTTCCCGCGCGAGGACGGCCATGGCGAGGCCGCCCTTGATCGGCCGCGTGGCGCCCGAGAGGCTGAGTTCGCCGGCGATGACGTAGTGCGGCAGCTCTTCGCACGCCAGCTGGCCGGTGGCCACGAGGATGCCGAGGGCGATGGGCAGGTCGTAGATCGCCCCCTCCTTGCGCAGGTCGCCGGGGGCGAGGTTGATGGTCGTGCGGGATTTTGGCATCCGCAGGCCGGAATTGCTCAGCGCGGAGAACACCCGGTTTTCGGATTCCTTCACGGCGGTGTCTGGCAGGCCGACAAGGATGAGGTCAGGGGTGCCGGCTTCGCCGGTGTTCACCTCGACCTGGACGGGGACGGCATCAATGCCCAGCAAGGCCGCTGAGCCGATCGTAGCTAACATGACAGGGGACTGGAGGGAGGGTGGAGTTTAGCCCGAGACCGCCTGCAATCGTCGATTCACCTCGGCCATGTTGGCCTCGACGGCTAGCAGATAAGTATTGGGTTGGCCCGCTGTCGTCAAATACCGGTACACGCCGCCCGCCTCGAAGTCGAGCATGGGGTGCACATAATTGCTCCAGAAACCCGGGGTCTTCTCCAGCAGCTCCCGGACTGTGTGGTAAGGCCGCTTCTCGGGCGGCATCTGTTCGAAGTCGAAGGCTTCCTGGAACTCGCGGAAGAGCGCCGGCAGCTTGTCCACGTAGTCCGGCGCGCTCATTTGCGCAAGATAGTCGGCAGTCAGCAGCGCAAAGGCCATGTGCCGGCCCTCCTCGCTGCGGAACGAAATCTGGCTGATCTTGCTGCGCGGGCCCGTGCAGATGATGGCCGCGCAGATGTCCTCCACCTCCGTCGCAGTCACGCCCATGCGGGGCAGGTATTCGCGGGCGAATTCGCAGCTCCGGCGCTCGTGGACAAAGGTATACTTGGCCCCGGTGCCGGACAGGTCGCCGTTGACCTTGAGGTAGCCGCTGTCGTGCAGCAGCGCCCCCATGACCGACAGCTCCCAGTGCCGGGCGGTCAGCACGGGCCGGTCCACCGTGCGGCTGCGCCCTTGCAGGATG
>JANMTJ010000252.1:0-2097 GCA_031390295.1 Oleiharenicola sp. | reverse complement strand
AAATGACCATGTGAGCGCCTTGATTGTCGGCCGACCGGTTGTCGACCACGCCGGAAGCGGAATTCTCAAAGTCGGTATAGGCCACCCAGACTCCGTAGAGGCCGCGGGTGTTATACCAACGCACCACTTCCTGCGCGATGCCACGCAAGGCCCCGCCATCGAACCGGCTGCCTGCCGGCACGCCGCTCAGGGTCAGGTTCTCCGCCCCGCTCGCCGCCGGGGCGCGGAAGACATTGCCATCGCGTCCAGACTTAACGGTCAGGTTCTTGAGCTCATCCAGCGATGGCAGGTCGGGATGCGGCAAACCGTAGCTGAACTCAAAATGGTTCACCGCCACCCCCGGGTCAGCCGGCGCTTGCACTGGCGTTGGGGCGGGCGCGGGCGTCTCTTGCGGTACGACCGCGACGCTTTCCTGCGCTGGTGTCACCGGCACAGGGGATGATCCGGCTGGCTCCGGCGCGGGGACGACCACATCCGGAGCAGACACAGCTGCTGCCACTGGCGAAGTGATTGTTTCCGCCGTCGGCACAGGCTCGTCCTTGGCCGGAGCGGTTTGATTCTGGGCGGGAACTTCTGCCTCCTCCGTTGGCGGTACCGTCGCAATGTTGGCCGGAGCAGCTTCGTCCTTTGCGGGAGCCATCGCTACAGGGGCAGGTGCCAGCTCTTGATTGGCTTGAGGCGCACCATCCTTGACCGGCGCGGCTTCATCCTCGGCGGGTGGCGCAATCACCTCGGCCTGAATCTGGGTGGCGACAGCTGCTGGCGAATTTGTTTCATGCGATTCCTGGGTAGTGACCGGCGGCGCGACCGTCTCATCAGACTGCTGGGCCGAGGCCGGCTCCGGTGCAATGGCTTTACCCGTGTTCTGGGTGGATGCCGGAGCTGGAGTATTTGCCTCCGCCGGGTTCTGGGTGACCCAAATGACCAGTTGCGCGACTTGATTTTCCGCCGACCGGTTGTCGACCACCCCAGAAACAGACGGCTCCAGATCGGTGTAGGCCACCCAGACGCCATCAAGGCCATGGGCCTTAGACCAACGCACGACCTCCTGCGTGATACCGAGCAAGGCCACGCCATCAAAACGGCTGCCAGAGGGCAGGCTGCCCAGGGTCAGATTTTCCGCCCCGCTTTCCGCCGGGGCCCGGAAGACATTGCCATCGCGCGTTAATGCCATGGTCAGGCTCTTGAGTTCATCCAGCGGTGGCAGATCGGGCAGAGTCAGACCGTAGCTGAAATCAAAGCGGTCCACGGCCACGCCGGGATCTGCCGGCGTGGGGGCAATTGCCTCCGCCGGGGTTTGGGTGGCGGCCGGTGCCGGCGAACCTGCCTCGTCCGCATTCTGGGCGGCGACCGTGGCCGAGAAAACCGGCACCAATATGGCCAAATAAAGCCAGCGGACGACCGAGCTGACGTAATACATCCGGCTTTGAGACAACCCCGGATGCAGGGGCTGTCCGGCTTGCACGCCTATGAACGCGCCGGGCCGGGAGCGCGATGGACGCTCATGGCCTCGAATAAAGCTCGCGGACTTAAAGCTAATTTTCATAGCGCGGGCATCCGGCACTACCAAGTCGAAACCCGTTATTATGTCTCATCTACAACGAGTTAATAACGATTGTCACTAGTTATTTATAAGGTAAACCAAGGCCCACGGACAAGCGGCGTTATAGGCATGCCGCCGGCAGTCATTCCCTATGCTGTAGTTCCCCACCGGGCCGGGCGATTCCAGCTCAAAAAGGGGAGACGGTGGGCGAAAGAAACCGGCTGAAGAAGCTCAAGCGAAACTTGGCGAGCCACTTTAGCGCCGCCTGACGGTTGGCTTCCAGGGTGGCGCCATTAAAGCAGGAAACGCCGGGTAGCTGTCCGCGGCCAAGGTCAGCCACGATGCTGGCCACGTGAGGCGACATGGTGGCCTCAACTTCATAGGGAATATCAGTCACGATCACGGTTGCGGCTGGTAAGGTCCGCAGGACGACAAAATCCGTCTGGGCGGGTTCGCCCACAATGACATCCAGCCAGTTCCGGCCGTTGGGCAACAACCCGAGCAGGGGCACGGCCGGATCAAGCTGGGTGGCCAGAAACGACATCCAAGCGTTG
>JANMTJ010000250.1:0-2213 GCA_031390295.1 Oleiharenicola sp. | reverse complement strand
GCCAGCACCAGATAGGCCCCGACCACCAGGGCCAGGAAGATGCCGCCGATCACCAGGAGTATTTTAATCATGCAGGATAAGTAGCCCGGGAGACTGCGAGGTTCCCTAAATGGGGCAAGCCCGCGAACCGGCGCGGCGGTTTGCTCCCCGCCACATCCCGCCGGGCAATTTTCGCCTGGGTCCCGGATTATGCCTGGGGCTTGTCACTTTCCGGCTTTGCCGTCCGGGTGCCATCCGCCACGGGTTCGGCCAGCACGTCAGCGACCAGCTTGGAGACCTTTTCAAAGGTGAAGGGTTTGGCGAGCGTGTGAAAGGCCCCGAACTTCCTGGCCAGGTTCAGGTAATCGGAGCCCTTCCCCATGCCGCCGCCGGACATGGCGATGATCTTCAAGGCCGGATTCAACCGCCGGAATTCCATGATCGTCTGGATGCCCTCCATGCCCGGCATGATCATGTCCGTGATCACCAGGTCGGCCGGGCTGGCCTTGTGCGCTTTCAGGGCCATCTGCCCGTCATGGGCCTCGGTCACCCGGTAGCCCGACCGTTCCAGTACCCGGCGGAGCAGGTCGCAGATCATCAGGTCGTCATCGATTACGAGGATATGGGCCATGCTTGGGACGGGTAAGGCGGTTTGCAAAAGTGAGAGGATCAGCATCGGCCGCTTTTTCGCGCGGGCAATAAAAATGGGCTTGGGACGCCTCCCCCGTTCCGCCGGCCGCCGCCCGCGCTGGCGCTAAAGCTTATTGCTTACCGCCTTAATTGCGCTTGTCAGCCGGGGCTGGGCGTCCTCTGTATTCGCCAACGAGTTAGCCCCCTCGCCTCAGCTTGCTAAGGACGGGCCTCGCCGAAGCCCCACGGGCGTAGGCGGGCCCTCCACGTTCTCCCTCCACCACCCACCAGCCCCCTCGCCTTCCCGCTCCTGCGGGATGGTCGAGCCGCGCCGAAGCCCATCGGGCGTAGGCGGGCCCTCTCACTTTCACTCTCACTTTCACTTCGACCAATGGCCTCCAACTATACCGAAGCCAGCATCAAGACCCTCAGCTCGCTCGAGCATATCCGCCTCCGCCCCGGCATGTACATCGGCCGGCTCGGCAACGGCGCCCACGCCGAGGACGGCATCTACGTCCTCCTCAAGGAGACCATCGATAACTCCATCGACGAGTTCATGATGGGCGGTGGCCGCAAGATCGAGGTCGAGCTCACCGACCGCAGCGTCAAGGTCCGCGACTACGGCCGCGGCATCCCCCTCGGCAAGCTCGTCGAGTGCGTCTCCATCATCAACACCGGCGCCAAGTACGACTCCGAGACCTTCCAGAAGGCCGTCGGCCTCAACGGCGTCGGCCAGAAGGCCGTCAACGCCCTCGCCCTGCACTACCGCGCCCAGGCCGTCCGCGAGGGCGAGACCAAGGTCGTCGAGTTCGAGCGGGGCAAGCTCAAGACCCAGTCGCGCGTCACCAAGACCGACGAGCGCAACGGCACGCTCATCGAGTTCACCCCGGACGAGAAGCTCTTCGGCTCCGACTTCCGCTTCCGCACCGAGTTCATCGAGGACATGCTCTGGAACTACGCCTTCCTCAACCGCGGCCTCACCCTCACGCTCAACGGCAAGCCCTTCAAGTCGGAGAACGGCCTCCAGGACCTCCTCACCAAGGAGCTCAGCGGCGAGCCCCTCTACCCCATCATCCACCTCGAGGGCGACGACATCGAGATCGCCCTCACCCACGGCAAGCACTACGGCGAGGAATACTGGTCCTTCGTCAACGGCCAGCACACCACCATGGGCGGCACCCACCTCGCCGCCTTCCGCGAGGCCCTCGTCGAGACCGTCCGCAACCACTTCAAGAAGGACTACGACGCCGCCGACGTCCGCCAGTCCATCGACGCCGCCATCGTCGTCCGCGTGCAGGAACCCGTCTTCGAGTCGCAGACCAAGACCAAGCTCGGCTCCGCCGAGGTCGGCCCCAAGGGCCCCACCATCAAGGAATTCGTCGGCAAGTTCATGCAGCAGGCCCTCGACACCTACCTGCACAAGAACCGCGAGACCGCCGACATCATCAAGGCCAAGATCGAGGAGAACGAGCACGAGCGCAAGGAGCTCGCCGGCATCCGCAGCCTCGCCCGCGAGCGCGCCAAGAAGGCCTCGCTCCACAACCGCAAGCTCCGCGACTGCCGCCTCCACCTCGGCGACCGCAACGAGCGCGCCGAGGAGAGCA
>JANMTJ010000206.1:0-3026 GCA_031390295.1 Oleiharenicola sp. | reverse complement strand
CCGAACTCCTTGGTGCCGGTGACGCGGCCGGTGTAGATCTTGCCGATCTCGATCTGGGAACCGCCGCCGCAGAGGGCGTCGATCTCCTGCATGGCGCGGTTCATCGCGTCGGCATTGTTCGAGTAGATGAAGACCTTGCCCGAGTCGTCGTCGGCGATGTCGATCTGCGCGCCGGTCGTCTCGGTGATGCGGCGGATGGTCTTGCCGCCGGGCCCGATGAGCAGGCCGATCTTCTCGGGATCGATCTGGATCGTCTGGATGCGGGGGGCGTATTGGCTGAGGTCCTTGCGGGGGGCCGGGAGCGAGGCGAGCATCGACTTGAGGATCTCGATGCGGGCGTCGCGCGCCTGCATGATGGCGGTCTTGGCGATCTCGAAGGGCAGGCCGTTGATCTTGAGGTCGAGCTGGAAGCCCGTGATGCCCTTGGTCGTGCCGGCCACCTTGAAGTCCATGTCGCCGAAGTGATCTTCCTCACCGAGGATGTCGGTGATGGTGGTCCACTTCGTGATGGCGCCGCTGGCGTCCATCTCGGTCATGAGGCCGCAGGAGATGCCGGCGACGGGGGCGATGATCGGCACGCCGGCGTCCATGAGGGCGAGACAGCCGCCGCAGATCGAGGCCATCGAGGTCGAGCCGTTGGAGGCCATGATCTCGGAGACGACGCGGATGGAGTAGGGGAAGACGTCCTCGGGGGGCAGGATCGGCACGAGCGAACGCTCGGCGAGCGCGCCGTGGCCGATTTCGCGGCGGCCGGGACCGATGAAGCGGCCGGCTTCACCGACGGAGAACGGCGGGAAGTTGTAGTGGAGGATGAACGACTTGGAGGTCGCGCCGCCGGTGAGGCCGTCCATGTCCTGGGCTTCCTTCGTCGGCCCGAGGGTGACGATGGCGATGTTCTGGGTGTCACCGCGCTGGAACATGGCGGAACCATGAACGCGGGGCAGCACGCCGACCTGGGAGCTGAGCGGGCGCAGGGCCTTCGCATCGCGGTGGTCGGAGCGGACGCCCTTGGCGAGGACGGTGGCGCGGTAGGCCTTGTATTGGAGGTCCTCGAACACGACGTTCAGGTCGACGTCGGTGAACTTGCCTTCGCCGAGCTCCTTGAGAAGGGCGGCCTTGGCCTCCTCCTTGAGCACCTTCACGTTGTTGGAGCGGACGTTCTTCTCGAAGCCGAAGATGGCGGCGGAGACGCGCTCGGCGGGGACGACGCGCTCGATGATGGCGCGGGCCTCGGCCGTGGCGCCGACGAGCTTGAAGGTGGCCTTTGGCTTGCCGGCGAGCTTCACGAGCTCCTGGATCGCGGCGATGATGGGCTGGATGGCCTGGTGGCCGAACGCGAGCGCCTCGATGAACTTCTCCTCGGCGATCTGGTCGGCGGAACCCTCGATCATCAGCATGTCCTTGGCATTGCCGACGTAGATGAGGTCGAGCGCGGACGAGAACATCTGCTCGATGGTCGGATTGGCAACGAAGGCGTCGTCGATCAGGGCGACGCGGACGCAGCCGATCGGTCCGTTCCACGGAATGTCGGAGATGGCGAGGGCGGCGCTGGCGCCGTTGACCATCGCGATGTCGGAGTCATTGATGAGGTCGGCCGACATGAGCGTGCCGATGATCTGCACCTCATTGAGGAAACCCTCGGGGAAGAGCGGGCGGCAGGGGCGGTCGCAGAGGCGGGAGATCAGGATCTCGCGCTCCGTGGGGCGGCCTTCGCGCTTGAAATAGCCGCCGGGAAAACGGCCGGCCGCGGCGTACTTGTCGCGGTAGTCGCAGGTGAGCGGGAAGAAGTCCTGGCCGGGGCGCATGGTCTGGGCGACACAGGCGGTGACGAAGACGTTGGTCTCGCCGACGTTGACGTTGACGGCGCCGCCCGCGAGCTGGGCGATGGAGCCGGTGGAGAACGTGAGCCCGAGGCCGGGCACGGTGACATTATGTTTCTGATTCATGGTATTCTGAGGTTGGGCCGCTCAGGGCCCGGGTGCGGCACCGCCCGAAGGGCGGCGTTCGCGGGGGTTTACCTTTTTCGTGGCACCCTCTGAATCAGTTCCGAGAAATTTCGAATTGCGGTCCCAACTCCGGTTGGGGCGGCAAGCTGAAATGTCCCGGGCGGCTGTTTCGTATGAGGGGAGCTAAACGAAGGGCGGCCCGTCGGTGGGCCGCCCTTCGCGAAATCGGTTACTTGCGCAGGCTGAGCTTCTGCAGCAGGTCGTTGTATTTGGCGAGGTCCTCGCTCTTGACGTAATCAAGAAGCTTGCGACGGCGGCTGGCCATCTGGAGAAGGCCGCGGCGGCTGTGGAAGTCCTTCCGGTGCGTGCGCAGGTGCTCGGTCAAGTGATTGATCCGGGCGGTGAGCAGCGCGATCTGGACGTCGCTGGAGCCGGTGTCCTTCTCGTGGGTTTTGTATTGGGCGATTACTTCTGACTTAACGGGTTGTGACATGATTTGGGTGGTTGATAACGCGGTCTATGTTGGACCCCGCTGTTGCGGGATCCGTACCGCCCGCTTGTGGAGGGCCGGCGGCACCGTTAGTGTCCGGTTGCCCGGACTGACCGTGGTGGGAGTCTGCGACCAGCAGACTCTCACTAACGTAAGCGGCCATTAACTAAACCGGCGCCCCGCCCTGCAAGCGAAATTTTGCGGGAGTGCGAGTGGGACAGGCTGGCTCAATTGGTCCGCAGGGCGAGGCCCCTGATATGATCGCAGCCGGGCAGTTTCCGCAGTTTCTCCACGACGGTCTCGCGGTGGAGGAAGAGCTCGTTGCGGACAACACTGTGGGAGACCAGCACCACGAGCAGGTTCCGCTCGACGGCGAGGGGGTGCGAGTAGGTGGCGTTGGCCTCTCCGACCAGTTCCGTCCATTTCTCGCGGATGCTATGCTCCACCGAGTCGTGGCTGATGCGGTATTTGACCAGCAGTTCATCGATGACGGTGCCAAGCTCAGTCGGCTTGCGGCGCTTGGAGCGGCTGCGGTCCGGGGGCAGCTGACGAAGGTCCGCGATGAGGTTCTCCACCGCGCGGCTGAATTC
>JANMTJ010000199.1:0-2604 GCA_031390295.1 Oleiharenicola sp. | reverse complement strand
GCAAATCCACCGCCGCCCGCATCTTCGAAGAACTAGGCTGCGCACGCCTGGATTCCGACGAGCTTATCCGTACCCGGATTTTGACCGCCCCCGAGGTGGAAAGAATCGCGGCCGATCACTTCGGTCCAGGTGTCTTGAATGCGTCTGGCCGTCTCAACCGCACCGCTTTGGCGCACCAGATATTTTCCGACGAGACCCGGCTGCGCACGTGGGAAGACGTCGTTCATCCGCGCCTTTATGCGATCTGGCGCGCCTCCATCGACGCCGCCCCGGACCGCACATGGCTGATCGAAGTGCCCCTGCTGCACGAGAAACAGCTCGAAAAATGGTTTGATTTCATCGTCTGCATAACCACAACCTCGGCCCGTCAATACGCCCGGCTGCAAGAGCGCGGACTTTCCCAAGCGCTCGCCGAGGCCCGGATTTCCAAGCAATTGCCCTTGGCTAAAAAAATAGAGTTAGCTGATTTCGTGCTGTCCAACGACGGCTCCCCGCAGTTCCTGCGCGACCAGATCTCCCATCTGGTTGTCCGTCTCGGCATCGCCCGCTGATCCCGGCGTTTCGACGCGGATCTCCCGCCCTTTTTCGGGCCCCCCCTCCCCTTTTTTCCAACGCATTTTATTTTATGGCAGACACCTCCTCCGACGGCGACAACGCCGCCAAACCCGCGAAGAAAAAACGCGCCGCTTCCACCGCCCCTCGCGCTCCGCGCGTCGCAAAAAAAGCGCCGGCCAAGGCTCCCGCCAGATCCCGCGCGCCCAAAGGGGAATCTTCCGCCGAGTTACCCTTCACCCCCGAACCCGCCTCTTCGCCGCCAGCCTCCACGCCAGCACCAGCCCGGCCCGAACGAAGCGAATACGTTGAACCTGCCGCAGAGTCACCCGCACCTTCTCACGAACGCGAAGTCTTCACACCGCGCCGCGAACGGGAGGCTGAATCCTACAACCAACCCTCCGCTCAGGACTCCACTCCCGCCACTGAATCGTCCGCTCAGTCGTCAAATGCGTCCGCAGATTCTGCAGGCTCGTCGCCGTCTGATTCCTCGGACGGCTCCGCACCCTCCCACGCTGGACAACAAGGCGGCGCAGAAAACACCGACGCCGGTCAACGTCCCCAGCAAAGCGGCCATCAAGGCGGCGGCGGAGGTGGCGACCAACAGCAGCACGGTCGCCCACAGCAAAATCCCAACGAACCTTTCTGGAAGCGCGACAAACGCGGCAAGCGCAACCGCGGCAATAAGCACGGCGGCGGCGGTCACGGCAACGGTGGCGGTGGCGGCCAGCACGGTGGCGGTCATGCCAGCGGTGGTCATGGCGGCGGCGGCAACTGGCAGCAGCCTGAGCGCGCGCCCAGACATCCCCAGCAGCCACCACCGCCCAACCTGAATCCTGTTTTCGGCGAACTCCCGAATCCAAACCGCTTCACCGATCTCATCGCGCTCACGACGAGTGCCTCCGAAATCGCTTCCGGCGGCGGCGAACCGCTCTACGTCGATCAACTCTACACGCTCAACCTTTACGAGCTCACCACCGAAGCCCGCCGCATTGGCGTCACCTTCGAAGGCGCGCCCAACCGCAAGCAGCTCCTCACGCAGGTCTTCCTCGCCGCCGCCGAGCAGAAGACTCCCCTCCTGGATCGCGGTTACATCGACGTCACCGACCGGGGCTTCGGTTTCATCGTCCATGAGGACGTGAATTACCGGCTCTACCCGGAGGACGCCTTTCTGCCGGACCTTTTTGCGAAGCACTACGGCCTCAAGCGCGGACATTATGTCGAGGTGCAGGTGCAGGCCCCGCAGGGCAGTGAGCGTTGTCCCACCGTCGTGGCCATCAAGAAGGTCATGGGCGGCCAGCCCGCCGAGGTTTCCAAGGTCGTGCCTTTCGAGGAGCTCACGCCGTATTACCCGCTCAAGCGCATCTGGCTGGAGGTCCAGGGCCTCAAGGACGTCTCCATGCGCATGGTGGACATCATCACGCCGATTGGCTTCGGCCAGCGCGGCCTGATCGTCGCGCCACCCCGCACCGGCAAGACCATCCTCATGCAGAACATGGCCAACTCCATCGCGGAGAACTCCCCCGAGGCCAAGCTCATCATCCTGCTCGTGGACGAGCGCCCCGAGGAGGTCACCGATTTCAAGCGCCACTGCAAGGGCGAGGTCGTCAGCTCGACCTTCGACGAGGCACCCGAGAGCCACGTGCATTGCGCCGAGATGGTCATCGAGAAGGCCCGCCGCCTGGTCGAACAGGGCGAGCATGTTGTCATCCTGCTCGATTCCATCACCCGTCTGGCCCGCGCCTACAACGCGCTGGCCTCCAACAGCGGCAAGATCATGTCGGGCGGCCTTGAGGCCAACGCTCTGCAGAAGCCCAAGCGCTTCTTCGGCTCGGCCCGCAACATCGAGGGCGGCGGCAGCCTCACCATCATCGGCACGGCGCTGGTCGACACCGGCAGCCGCATGGACGAGATCATCTTCGAGGAATTCAAGGGCACCGGCAACATGGAGCTCCACCTCGACCGCGACCTCGTCAACAAGCGCATCTTCCCCGCGCTCAACATCGACAAGAGCGGCACGCGCAAGGAGGAGCTCATCTACCACCCCGACGA
>JANMTJ010000187.1:0-5658 GCA_031390295.1 Oleiharenicola sp. | reverse complement strand
CTCATCGAGTCCGAGCTCCGCTTCAGCGACGGCGTGCGCCTCATGAGCGAACCGGCCGTCTACCAAGGCGGCCTCGAAAAGCTGTTCAAGCGGGCCGACACCGCCGCCAACGTCGGTCGCGAGATCGGTCTCCAGTACGTCCACGCCCATATCCGCTACCTCGAGGCCCTGGCCAAGCTCGGTGACGCCGACCGGCTCTGGCAGGCCATTCAGGTCATCAATCCCGTCGGCCTCGAGCGCGTCATTCCCGGTGCGGTCGCCCGCCAGAGCAATGTGTACTTCACCAGCTCCGATGCCGACTTCGCCGACCGTCTCGAGGCCGCCGACCGCTGGCCCGAACTCCGTGCCGGCCGGGTGGCCACCCGCGGGGGCTGGCGCCTATACTCCAGCGGCCCCGGTCTCTACCTCAACAAGGTCCGTTCCTGCCTTCTCGGTGTGCGCGAGTCCTTCAGCGACGTCATCTTCGACCCGGTGCTGCCCCGCAGCCTCGACGGCCTCACCGCCGATACCCATTTGCTCGGCCGGCCGGTTCATCTCGTCTACACGGTCCGCTCCGGCACCCATTCGCCGGGAGCGGTCCGCGTCAACGGCACCCTCCTCCCGGGGGCGCGGCGCGACCCGAATCCCTACCGCGCCGGCGGCCTGTGCTACGCCAGTTCGGTGCTCGCCGCCTTGCTGACCGGTCCCGAGAATCGCATCGAGATCGAGCTCTGACCCCACCCCACCAATGACCGGAAATAAAAAATACACGACCGCCGAAGCCGACCGCATTCCGGTGACCCAGAAGGTGGCCTACGGCATGGGCGCCGTGGTCACCATCGTCGCGGTCAATTCCGTGAGCCAATTGACGAGCCTCGTCTACGTGGTCGGTCTCGGCATCAGTGCGATCTGGATCGGCTACGCCCAGGCCCTGCCGCGGTTGTGGGATGCGTTCGTGGATCCCTTCCTCGGCAACCTGTCCGACAACTCCCGCTCGCGCTTCGGCCGGCGGATCCCATTCCTGGTGGTTGGCGGTGTCCTGATCGGCATCTCGTTCTCGCTCCTCTGGACCGTGCCGCGGGACTGGAGCCAGCCGGCGATGTTCACCTACTTCATCGTGGCCTCGATGTTTTTCTACACGGTCGTCCCCATCTACTCCATCCCGCACGGCGCGCTGGGGCTCGAGATGACCGATGACTACCACGAGAAGACCAGCCTGTTCGCCTATGCCAGCTTCATCGGCAACATCGGCGCGTTCACCCTGCCGTGGGTCTACTACCTCGCCAACCGTCCCATCTTCGGGGGCGACTCGGTCGCGGGCATCAAGTGGGTGTGCGTCGGCATGAGCGTCATCCTCACCATCTCGGCGCTGGTCTGCGCCTTCGTCTGCAAGGAGGGCAAGCTGACACAGACCAAGACCCAGGAAAAGATCCCCGTCTGGGAGAGCTTCAAGATCACCTACCGCAACACCACCTTCATCAAGCTGGTGATTGCCTATGTCCTCCTGATTGTCGGGTTCCAGCTGGTCATGGGGTTCAGCAACTTCGTTTCCATCTTCTACATCTTCAACGGCGACAAGGACCCGGCCTCGACCCTCATGGCCCAGAACGGCACCCTTTGGGCCGCGATCGGCATCGCCGGCGTGATGCCGATGACCTGGCTGTCCAAGCGCTACGGCAAGCGCTTCACGGTCCTCTTCTCCTTCGTGGTCATCATCGTCGGCAACCTGTCGAAGATCGTCTGCTACGACCGGGACCATCCGTGGCTGACGTTTATCCCTACGATCTGCCTTTCGCTCGGCATGGTGTTCTGCTTCTCGCTCGTCAACTCGCTGATCTCGGACATCTGCGACGAGGACGAGTATGCAACCGGCATCCGACGCGAGGGCATCTACTTCGCCGTCTACAACTGGTGGTGGAAGGTCGCGGTCTCGATCGCCTCCGTCGCCAGCGGCTATCTCCTGCGCCTCACGGGCTTCACCGAGTCGATGGCGACCCAGACCGAGTCGACGATGTTCTGGATCCGCTTCTGGGAGATCGGACTGCCGCCCATGCTGTGTATCATCAGCGCCATCCTGCTTCTCAAATACCCGCTGACCGAGGAACGCGCCTACGAGATCAAGGCCCTGCTCGCGGCCCGGAAAGCCCAGGCCACGCCGCCGGTCCCACCCCTTACCGCGTAGTGACTGCGACGCCCTATGTCCGCTCTGCCGAGCTTCCTGCAGGATAGGCGACTGGCCCATGGCGTCTGCCTGGGCTTGTTGACGGCGATGGGAGCAGGCACAGGAGCGACAGCAGTTCCGTCCGATCCGGGATCAGTTCCCTTGGTGGCGCGGTCTGGTCCGCGTGGCGCGACCCTCTTCACCACGTTGTCGCCGGAGCAGACCGGCCTGAAGGCCGACAATGCCTACGACGACCCCGCGATGTGGCGGCAACTTTACCACGAGTTCAACAGCGGGGCGATTGGCACCGGTGTGGCCATCGGCGATTTCGACGGCGATGGCCGGCCGGATGTCTTTGTGGTGGGCAAGACCCACCCGAACCGGCTTTTTCGCAATCTCGGCGGTTTTCGCTTCGAGGATGTCACCGGGCGGTCCGGCGTCGCTGGTCCGGCGGGCCCGTGGAAGCAGGGCGCCGCCTTGGCGGACGTGAACAATGACGGCCGCCTCGATCTCTACGTCTGCCGATTTGGCGCGCCGAATCTCCTCTACATCAACCAGGGCGACGGCACCTTTCGCGAGGAGGCTGCCGCCCGTGGCCTGGCCCTGCTCGATGCCTCCAGCATGGCGGCGTTCTGCGACTATGATCGCGACGGCTGGCTCGACGTCTATGTCCAGACCAACCTGCTGGACGCCACACGCCGGCCGGGCGGCCAGCGCGACCATCTCTTCCGCAACAACCGGGACGGTACCTTCATCGAGGTCACCGATCGCGCCGGGATCGCGGGCGAGACTCAGGGGCATTCCGCCACCTGGTGGGACTATGACGGGGACGGCTGGCCCGACCTTTATGTCGCCAACGACTTCGCGCAACCCGACCAGCTCTACCACAACAACCGGAACGGCACCTTCACCAATCTGCTTTCCAATGTGGTCCCGCACACGCCGCACTTCTCGATGGGCTCCGATCTGGGCGACCTGAACAATGACGGCCATCTCGACCTGCTGGTCGCCGACATGGCGGGCACCACGCGCTATATGGACAACCGGGGCATGGCGACGCTCCGCAGCGCCCTGCCGGAGGACGAACTGCATCCCCACGCCGCGCCCCAATACATGCGCAGTGCGCTCTTCCTCGGCACCGGTACCGGCCGCATGCTCGAGGCCGCGCAGCTGGCCGGCCTGCAGGCGACCGACTGGACTTTTGGGGTCCGTTTCGAGGACCTCGACCTGGACGGCCGGCTGGACGTCCACTTCACCAACGGCATGGCACGCGAGTTCAACAACTCCGACCTCGTCCAACGTTCCATGAACGCCCTGAACGAGGCCGAGCGCATCCGGATCATGAAGACGAGCCCGGTGCTGGCCCAGCGGCACCTGGCCTATCACAACCTCGGCGACCTGCGATTTGAGGACGCCGGCGCGGCCTGGGGCCTGGATCACGTCGGAGTCGGCTTTGGCGCGGCGTTCGGTGATCTCGATGGCGACGGGGACCTCGACCTCGTTTTCGCCAGCTATGACAGCGGGCCCACCGTCTGTCGCAACGATACCGACACCGGTCATGCCGTCGTGTTCGACCTGCGCGGCACCGCTTCCAACCGCTTCGGCGTCGGCGCCACCGTGCGAATCGAGACCGCCGGTGGCTCGCAGATGCGGACGCTGACGCTCGCCCGCGGCTACCTTTCGACGAGCGAACCGAACATTCACTTCGGTCTCGGTTCCGCCACCGTCATCCCGCGGCTGACCGTCGAGTGGCCGAGCGGCATCCGCCAGACCTTCACCAACCTCGCCGCCGACCGGCGCTACACCATAACCGAGTCCGCGGAGATGCCGGTCGCGTCACTACCGGCGCGACCCGCCGCCTTGTTCACCGAGGCCGGCCCGGCCGCGAATCTCGATGTCCCCAATCACGAGGTTTCGCTGAATGAATCGAGCCTGCAGCCACTGGTGCCCTTCCGCTTCAACCGGCCCGGACCCGCGGTCGCCTGCGCCGACCTCGATGGCGATGGGGAGGACGACCTTGCCCTGGGCGGCGTGGCCGGTGAGCCCGGCCGGTTGCTGTCCAATCTCGGCGGCGGACAATTCATGACCTATGGCGCCAACGTCTTTGGTGAGAATGCGACCGTGGCCGACGGGCCGATCATTGCCTTGGACGCTGATGCCGACGGCGACCTCGACCTGCTCGTGACCAAGGCCGGTGTCGCGGCCCCGGCCGACGCCCCGGCCTATCAGCCGCACCTCTGGCTCAATGATGGACGCGGCCGCTTTGCGGCAGCCCCGGCCGAAATCCTTCCCGTCCTGCCGGTCAGTGTGGGGGCGGCGGCGGCGGCCGACTTCGAGCACAGCGGCCGGCCGGGCATCTTCCTCGGGGGGCGCATCGTGCCGGGCCGCTACCCGCAGCCACCGCGCTGCGCCCTGCTCGCCTGGCGCGACGGTCGCTACGCCGATGTGACGGCCGAACTCGCCCCAGCGCTCGTCGCGAGTGGCATGGTCACCGCCGCGCTTTGGCGCGACGTGGACAACGATGGCTGGCCCGACCTGCTGGTCGCGCACGATTGGGGTCTCGTCGCCTGCTATCGTAATGTGAACGGCAGGCATTTCGAGGACGTGACTGAAAAACTCGGCTTTGCGTCCGCGGGCACCGGCTGGTGGCGGTCACTCGCATCCGCCGACTTCAACGGCGACGGCCGGCCGGATTTTGCGGTCGGCAACACCGGTCTCAACACCCGGTATCGCGCCTCCCTCACGGAGCCGGCCCTGCTCTATCCCAACGTGGCGCTCATCGGCACCACACCGCAGATCGTCGAGGCGCAGGCGGAAGGCGGCAAATGGTATCCGCTGCGTCCCCGGGACGTGTTGGTGCGGGCCTTCCCTTCGCTGATGCGCCGGTTTCCCACGGCCGAGTCGTATGCGAAGGCCACGCTGGAGGAGGTGTTCCCGACCCTGAACCCGGCGGCGGACAACCGGCTGGCCGCGACCGAACTCCGCAGCGGAATATTTCTCTCGCAACCGGACGGCACCTATCGCTTTGCGCCGCTGCCGCGGCTGGCCCAGATCGCTCCCGCGCACGGTCTCGCCGCCGGCGATTTTGACGGGGACGGCCGCGCCGATCTCCTGCTGGCCGGCAACTCCCATGCGCCGGTGCCCGAGACCGGCCGGTTCGACGGCGGCCTCGGCTGGCTGCTACGCGGCGATGGTGCGGGAGGCTTCACCTGCGTGCCCCCGGACGAAAGCGGATTCGTCGTGCCCGGCGACGCCCGCGCGCTGGCCGTGACCGACCTCAACCAGGACGGCTGGCCGGATGCTTTTGTGACGCGCAGCAACGACCGTCCGCTCACCTTCCTCAACCGCGGCCGACCCGGCCGGCACAGTTTCGGCGTGGCGCTGCGCGGGGCGCCGGGCAATCCCGCGGCGATCGGCGCGCGCCTGACGCTTCAGCTCACCGATGGCTCGACCCAGACCGCGGAGATCAGCGCCGGCTCGGGTTACCTGACGCAATCGGGAGCAACGACGTTCTTTGG
>JANMTJ010000132.1:0-1767 GCA_031390295.1 Oleiharenicola sp. | reverse complement strand
CGGACTGCGGCAAGGTCTGGGACCTGCGCCGCGCCGGTCAGGGCCTGATGAACAACGTCGAGGGCGACGCCAAGCCGCGCGAGGTGGTCGAGGACACGGCGGTCGCCGTCGAGGACCTGCCCGCCTACATCGCGGAGTTCGACGCGCTCATGCGCGGCAAATACGGCCTCAACTGCGTCTACTACGCCCACGCCGGCGCCGGCGAACTGCACACGCGGCCGCTCTTCAACCTGAAAACCCCCGCGGGCCTGAAGATGTTCCGGTCCATCGCGACCGACATCGCCGCCCTGGTGAAAAAATACCGCGGCTCGCTCTCCGGCGAACACGGCGACGGCCGGCTGCGCGGCGAGTTCATCAAGTTCATGGTGGGCGACGCCTGCTACGCCCTGCTGCGCCGGGTGAAGGAGACCTTCGATCCGCACGGGGTGTTCAATCCCGGCAAGATCATCGACACGCCACCGATGGACACCGCGCTGCGTCACGGCCCGGATCAGCCGACCCCCGACTACGCGACGATCTTCGATTTCACCGCCACGCAGGGCGTGCTCCGCGCCGCGGAGAAATGCACCGGCGTCGGCGAGTGCCGCAAGTCCGCCCTGATGGGCGGCACGATGTGCCCGAGCTACATGGCCACGCGCAACGAGGCCGATACCACCCGCGCCCGGGCCAACATCCTGCGACAGGTCCTCACCCACCCGCGCGACGTGCGCAACCCATGGGACAGCCCCGAGGTCGCCGGGGTCATGGACCTCTGCCTTTCATGCAAGGGCTGCAAGTCGGAGTGCCCGTCCAACGTGGATGTCACCCGCCTCAAGGCCGAGTGGCAGCAGCACTATCACGACACGCACGGTGTACCCTTCCGCTCGCGGCTCGTCGCGAACTTCGCCACCACGATGAAGTGGGCCGCAAAGGTTCCCAGCCTCTACAACGCCTTTGTAACGTATTATGTTACAAGTGGCCTGATGAAGCGCCTCGCGGGGTTTGCCCCGCAGCGCAGCCTGCCGTTGTTGCACGACACGACGCTCACCACGTGGCACACGAAGCACGCGAACAAGACGGGCATCGGAGGTAGGGCGCGACCGCTGGGCGCGCCGTCAGGATCCACGCCAGCAAACGGCCGGCCCAGCGGTCCGGCCCTACCCCAATTCCCCCACGGTCGCGTGCACCTCTTCTGCGACGAGTTCACGAACTACTCCGACACCCCCGTCGGCATCAAGGCCGTGGAGCTCCTCAACCGGCTGGGCTACGAGGTTGTCATTCCGGCCCACGTCGAGAGCGGGCGCGCCCACCTTTCGAAGGGCCTTGTCCGCGACGCCCAAGCCCTCGCCATCCGCAACGTCGAACTGCTCAAGGACGTGATCACCGCCGGGTCGCCCCTCATCGGGCTGGAGCCCTCGGCCATCCTCGGTTTCCGGGACGAGTATCCCGACCTGATGCCGGCACACCTGAAGGCGGACGCGGCCAAGCTCGCCAAAAATGCACTGCTCATCGACGAGTTCATCGCCCGCGAGGCGGCGGTGGGACGTATCCGGCCCGAGTCGTTCCGCGCCAGCGAGCGCACCATCAAGCTCCACGGCCACTGCCACCAGAAGGCGCTCTCCTCGCAGGCCCCGACCATCCAGATGCTCGAGCTGCCCGCCGGCCACAAGGTGTCGCTCATTCCCAGCGGTTGTTGCGGCATGGCGGGATCCTTCGGTTACGAGGCCGAACATTACGCCCTTTCGCAGCAGATCGGGGAACTGGTGCTGTTTCCCGCCGTGCGCGGCA
>JANMTJ010000055.1:0-3640 GCA_031390295.1 Oleiharenicola sp. | reverse complement strand
TTCGTCAACGACGGGCGCAGCTACCGCGTCATCCCGCAGGTCGAACGCGGCCAGCGCCTCAATGCGGACCGCGGATATGATAATCGAGGAGCTGGTCCGCATTGAGGCGCTGGCCGCGTTCGACCTGCGGGATGACGCGGTAGCTGCGTCCGTCGTTGACGAAACGGTTGACGTAGCCGCCACCGAGCATCGAACCGAGGTCGCGGGACACATCGCTGAGATTGAGGCCCATCGCAGCCACCTTGTCCTTGTCGATCTCGATCTCGACCTGCGGCAGGTCGTATTTAAGATCGGTGTCGGCAAAGTAGAAGGTGGGCTCGCCGCCGCCGGCGTTGGCCTCGGTATTGGCGTAGAGGGCGAGCTTCTGTGCGAACTCCTCCATCTCCAGGTGACTGGCGGTGGAGCGGACCACAAAATCAATGGGCATCGAACCGCCCGAGGGCAGCGGATCCGGCGAGGTGATCACAACGTTCACCCCGGGGATCGACGCGGATGGGCCTTGCAAAGACTGTTCAATCTCGAGGGAGCTGCGCTTTCTCTCCGACCAGGGCTTGAGGAGAATACCCGAGAAACCAAAGCGGGCGCCGGTGAGCTGGAAGGAATTGGTGTATTCCTCCACACTCTCGAACAGCTTCTGCACTTCCTTCGCATAGATGATGTTCTGGTCGATGGTCGCGGTGGGCGACGGGATCAGCAGGCCGAACACCACGCCCTGATCCTCCTTGGGGGCGAGCTCGCGCTGGGCCAGCATGAAGAAGGGCCCCAGCAGCATGGTGAACAGGATGGCGGCCGTGATGGTGACGGGCACCCAGCCCAGGCTGGCGCCAATGAGCTTCTCGTAGCGGTTGCGAATGCGGTCGAAGAGGTGGTTGATCGTGCCGGTAAGCCCCTTCTCCTCGGCGTCGCCGCCCTTGAGCATATAGGCGCTCATCATCGGTGAGAGGGTGAGGGCGACGAAGCCCGAGACGGCCACCGCACCGGCCAGCGTCATCGCGAACTCGCGGAACAGGGCGCCGGTGAGGCCGCCTTGGAAGCCGATTGGGGCGTAGACGGCGGCCAGGGTGATGGTCATAGAGATGACCGGGCCGACCAGTTCGCGCGCGCCCTGGATCGCCGCGTCAAAGGGGGTCAGCCCTTCGCGGATGTGACGTTCGACGTTCTCCACCACGACGATGGCGTCGTCCACCACGATGCCGACGGCGAGCACGATGGCCAGCAGGGTGAGCAGATTGATGGTGAAGCCAAAGGCCAGCATCAGAAACAGGGCGCCGACCAGCGACAGCGGCATGGCGACAATCGGGATGACGACGGAGCGCAGCGAGCCCATGAACAGGAAGATGACTATGGTGACGATCAGCAGGGTCTCGCTCAGGGTCTTCACGATCTCGCTGAGCGCGTCCTCGATGTATTTGGTGGCGTCGTAGGCGATGGAACCATCGAGCCCGGCCGGCAGGCTGGCCTGGATATCGGGAAACACCTCGCGCACGCGCTTGATGACCTCGACCGTGCTCTCGTTGGGCAGCACCCAGAGGCCCATGAAGGTGGCCGTCCGGCCGCCGAACTTGACCTCCGTGTTGTAGTCCTCCGCCCCGAGCACGACGTCGGCCACGTCCGCCAGACGGATGACCGAGCCGTTTTTCTCGGCCACGACGAGCTGCCGGAACTGCTCGACGTTTTTCAAATCGGTGTTGGCCACGAGGCTGACACTGATCATCGAGCCCTTGGTGGCGCCGACGGCGGAGAGGGCGTTGTTCTGCTGCAAGGCCTGGCGGACCTCGGCCGGACTGAGGCCGCGGGCGGCGAGTTCGTCAGGCTTCAGCCAGATACGCATGGCAAAGACGCGACCCCCGAGCACGTCGGCCTTCTGCACGCCCTTGACGGCGGCCAGACGCGGCTAGACCATGCGGTTGAGGTAATCGGTGATCTGGCTCTGGTCGAGTTTGTCCGAATTGAAGCTCAGATACATCGAGGCAAATTCGCTGTCGGCGGTCTCGACGCTGATGGTCGGCGACTCGGACTCCGGTGGCAGCTCGTTGCGCACCTGGTCGAGCTTGGCACTGATCTGGGCCAGGGCCGCGTTGGTGTCGTAGTTGAGCCGCAGATAGACCTTGATCTCGCTGAAACCGGCACCGCTGGTGGACTCGATGTAGTCGATGCCGTCGGCACTGGCGATGGTCCTCTCCAACTGGGTCGTGATGTAGCCGCGGACCGTGTCGGCGCTGGCGCCGAAGTAGACCGTGGAGACGTTGACCACCGCGCTGTCACTGCGGGGATACTGGCGCGTGTTGAGTTTGAAGTACGAGACGACGCCAACGACGAGGATGACGATGTTGACGACCAGCGCGATGACCGGCTTGCGGATGAACAGATCGGTGAAACTTTTGGATAGCATGGCGGGACCCTCGCGGGAATCAGGTGTTGGCGGGCGTGGGCTTGGCGCTGCTGGTGGGCTGCACGATGTTGTTCACCTGCACGGGTGCGCCGTTGCGGAGCTTGAACACACCGGAGGTCACAATCACTTCACCGGCCTTCACGCCCTCGGCGATGGCGATAAGGTCACCGCGGGTGGCACCGAGCTTCACGAACTGCTGGCGGACGCCGAGGTATTCCTTGCCATCCGGACCCTTCATCTTCTCCACGATGAACACGGAATTGCCGTAGGAGGCGTAGGAGATCGAGGTGGACGGGACGACGACCTGCGCCTCGGCCTTGGTCATCTGCACCTCGACCCGGGCAAACATGCCGGCGCGGAGCACTTCCTGCGGGTTGGCCATGGTCGCCTGGACGGAAATATTGCGCGTGGCCGAATCGACCTCGGAATTGATCGCGGTGACGGTGGCCGTGAAGTTGCGGCCGGCAAAGGCATCGATGCTGATCCCGACTTCCTGCCCGATCGCGATCGCGGGCAACTGACGCTGGGGGATGCTGAAATTCACATAGATGGGATCGAGTTTCTGCAGCGGCAGCAGTGGCCGCCCCCGGGCGACGAACTGGCCGAGATTGACGAGCCGGATGCCGACCCGGCCGTCGAAGGGCGCACGCACCTGCTTCTTGGCGATCAGGGCCTTGATGGCCGCGACCTCGGCGAGGGTCTGCTTGTAGGTCGCGTCGGCCAGGTCGTATTCGGACTTCGAGGAGACATTGCGTTCCCACAGGTCCTTGGCGCGCTCGATATTGACGCGGGCCAGGTCGGCCCGGGCCTGGGCGGCGCCCAGTTGGGCGACCTCGATACTGGTATCCAGTTCGACGAGGAGATCCCCTGTCTTCACCGCCGCACCGCTGTCCACCGCGAGGCGGGTGACGGTGCCGTCGGCATCGGCGCTGATCGTCACCCCATCGACGGGGGCGAGGGTGCCGATGGAGTTGATATAGGAATGCCAGTCCGTCGCCAGGGCCTCGGCCGTGGTGACCGCGCTGGGCGGCGGCACGTGAGTGACAGAGGATATTTCCTTGATCTGGGCGACCTTCACGGCGCCGAGCAAGAGCACGACGACAATGAATCCGGCGAGGGCGATGAGGAACTTCTTGAACATGGGAGGCGTGGTTGTTGGTGAGTAAAATCAGGCGGAGACGGTGTGAGGGGCGGATTCGGAGCGAATCGTGGCAGCGTTTTGCTGGATCTTGCCCAACAGCCGCATAA
>JANMTJ010000716.1:0-4542 GCA_031390295.1 Oleiharenicola sp. | reverse complement strand
TGCTCTTAGCGTTATGGCGGAAGAAGTGGTGGCCGGGATTGGTGGCGCTCGCGGTGCTCTATGTCTGCAGTATTCCGCTGGTGTCCGGCCGGCTCATCGGCTGGCTGGAGACCCGTTACCCTGAGATCCCGCTGGCGGCGGTGGAGAGCGCGGATGCCGTGGTCGTGCTCGGCGGGATCCTCTCGCCGAAAAAAACCGGCAGCGACCAGGCCAACTGGGCGGAGTCGGTCGAGCGCTTTGAGGCCGGGGTGGCCCTCGTGCAATCCGGCAAGGCCGGCCGGCTGGTCTTCACCGGGGCCAAGATGTCGTGGGAAGATCGCATGACCACCGAGGGCGAGGAACTGCGCCGCGAGGCCATCGCGCGCGGGGTGCCGCCGGAAAAGATTCTGGTCACCCGGGAAATCGCCAATACCGCCACCGAGGCGCAGGCCGTGGCCGAGTTGATGAAGTCCGACGGCTGGAAACGGGTCATCCTCGTGACCTCCGGCTGGCACATGCCGCGCTCGGCCCTGTTGTTCCGGCGCGCCGGGGTGGACTGCATTATTTTTCCCGTGGATTTCCGCCGCAACCGGAAAGACAAGCTCTCACTGATCGATTTTGTGCCCAACGCCACGTCCTGGCAGCTGACCGAGACGGCCATTCGCGAAGGCTACGGCTATTTCTTCTACCGCATCTTCCGCTGATACCAATGGCTAAAGAATAGTGGACTATGGGAAAGGGATTCTGTGGGTAGGGCGCGACCGCTGGGCGCGCCGTAAGGACATGCGCGGACGGCCCAGCGGTCCGTCCCTACCGGCGCTCCCGCGCCATAGTCCAATGATTAACAGCCGATGGTATGAGTTCACAGATAGCCCTGGGTCAGGGCATAAATGGCGTAGCCTGTTTCCGCGCGAAGCAGTCGTGCGAGGGCGGCACTGCGTATCCCATGCCGACAGGCAAGCACCAGCGGCCCGGCGGCGGCGAGTCCACGCAGTTGCACCAGATCGTTGGCCGGCACGGTTTCCACTCCGGTGGG
The DNA here is from genome assembly GCA_031390295.1 of Oleiharenicola sp. GTDB lineage: Bacteria > Verrucomicrobiota > Verrucomicrobiia > Opitutales > Opitutaceae > Lacunisphaera. The sequence goes on along the minus strand of JANMTJ010000716.1, from coordinate 3,527 downwards.
CGCGGGCAAGGGATCACCCGGCTCGCGGAGGAACACCGTGCGAGCGCTCGGGCCAAGGGCGGCGAGGCCGGCGGCGTCGAGCCACAGGGTGGCATCGCGCGCTTCGCCGGGCTTGGCGCTGAGGGTCAGTTGGTCCAGACGGGCGCAGACAGGACAGTCGGGGCGTTTGGGTCGGGCGATGGCCAGTTGAGTACCGTCGAGCAGATCGACCAACCGGGTCTGGTGCCGGGCGTCACCGGCGCGGCCCAACACGAGCTTGATCGCCTCGGCGGCCTGCATCACACCCAGCACACCGACAGCGGGACCGAAAACGGGGCCGCCCGCGCAATTGCCGGCCGTGTCGAGATCGGCGGCACTCCGCCCGAGCCAGAGACAGTGCAAGCAGCCTCCCGTGCCGGGTTGAAAGACATCGAGTGTGCCCTCGAAGCGGTGCACCGCAGCCTGCACCAACGGCACGCCGAGTGCGAGACAGGTGTCGTGGAGCAGGAAGCGCGTGGTGAAGTTGTCCGTGCAGTCGAGCACGACGTCCGACCCGGCCACGAATGTGCGGGCATTCCGCGGTGACAGGTCGCCCTCATGGCTGGTGATCCTGGCCGCAGGATTGTGCAGGCGCAGGCGGGCGGCGGCGGCCAGCGCCTTGGGCGCGCCGATCTCTGCGGTCGTGAAAAGGACCTGCCGGTGCAGGTTGGAACGCTCGACCTTGCCACCGTCCACCAGCGTGAGCCGGCCGATGCCGGCCGCGGCAAGGTAGAGCGCTGCGGGACAGCCGAGTCCCCCGACGCCGACGACCAGCACGTTCGCAGCGGCCAGCTTAGCCTGGCCGGCGGCGCCGACCTCGGGCAGGGCCGCCTGCCGGGCGAACATCTCGTCCGCGGCGGGGCTCGCCATGGCTTCGGCCGTGCAATTCACCCACTCGGCGGCGCCGTCGGGGTGGTGCTCCTTTTTCCAAACGGGCAGGCGCAGCTTGAGTTCCTCGATCACATGACGGCACGCGGCGAAGCCGGCCTGACGGTGCGCGGACGCGACGCCGATCCACACTGCGGCCTCGCCGATCTGCAAGGTGCCGGTGCGATGCACGCACAGCACGTGGGTGCCGGGGTAAAGTCTCTCCGTTTCCGCGACAATGGCCTCGCCCTCGCGTTGCGCCAGGTCGTCGAAGGCCTCGTATTCGAGGTGCGTGACCGGCCGGCCCAGGTGGTGGTTGCGCACCCGGCCTTCGAAAATCACCGTGGCGCCGGTCTCCGGCGTGGCCAGCCGGGCCTGCAGGGCGGCGGAGTCGATGGGTTGGCCGGTCAGCTCGAACATGGTTCAGCCTCCCGCTACCGGCGGAATGAACACCACGCGATCCCCGGCCGCGAGCGGTGCGGCCAGGTCGACGTAGCGTTCGTTGACGGACACGCGCAGCAGAGCGGCGGGGAAGGTGAGGCCCGGGTGGCGGCCCTGCAGCTCCGCGTAAAGAGCAGCGGCGTCGGGGGCGGACGTCTCGATCATCAGCGTGGAGGTGCCGGCCTGCTCGCGCAGGATGGCGAAAAAACGGACGTTGATCTGACGAGAAGACATGAATGAACCGCTAAGCTGCGCTAATTACCGCTAATACGGAATTCATGATTAACGCAGATTAGCGAAAATTTGCGGTTGGAAATGAGTTGGGATTCACCCGCCGATCTCGGACATGCCGCGGGCTGCGGGGATGAGGTGCTGGGCGAGGCCGTGGCCCCAGGGTTTTTCATGCACCGCTCCACGAATGCAGTCGGCAATGACCTCGTCGCTGGCACCGCCCCGGAGATGGTTGAGCAGGTTGATCTCGTTGTCGCGCAGGAGGCAGAGACGCAGCACGCCGTCGGCCGTCAGGCGCATCCGGTTGCAGGCGGCGCAAAACGGCTGGGAGACGGGGCTGATGAAACCCAGCGCGCCCTGGCCGCCGGGCAGGCGGTAGAGCCGCGCCTCGCCGTCGAGCTTGCCGCCGTTGACGAGTTCGAGCGGGCCGAAGGATTTTTCCAGCACGGCGAGCAGCTCGGCCTCGCTGACCATGCCCTTGGTCTGGAAGGTGGCGTTGTTGCCGAAGGGCATCTGCTCAATGAAGCGCACCTGCCACGGATTGGCGAGGGTGAGGCGGGCGAGCTCGAGAACATCGTCGCCGTCGTTGACGCCGCGGCAGACCACGGCGTTGAGCTTCACCCGCAGGCCGGCGCGGGCGGCGGCTTCAAGCCCGGCATGCACGTCACGGAGGTTGCCCCAACGCGTGAGCTGGCGGAATTTGTCCTCGTCGAGACTGTCGAGGGAGATGTTGACCGTCTGGAGGCCGGCGTCGCGCAGCGGTTGGGCGAGCTTGTCGAGGAGCACGCCGTTGGTCGTGAGTCCCACGGTGGTGATGCCCGGGGTCTGCATCGCATGGCGCACGAGTTCGACCAGACCGGGGCGGAGCGTGGGTTCGCCCCCGGTGAAGCGGATTTTCCTGAAGCCCAGCGAACCGAACAGCGTGATCAGGCGCCGCAGTTCGTCATCGCTCAGCAGTTCGTCGCGGGGGCGGAAGGTCATGTGCTCCGGCATGCAGTAGACGCAGCGGAGGTTGCACGCATCGGTGAGGGAGATGCGCAGGTAGTCGATGTCGCGGTCGTATTGGTCGAGCGGCATGGATCAGCCGGCTGGTCGGGCCGGGCCGGGCAGCCAGCGACGCAGGGAATAGTAGAGGAAGCAACCCACGATCATGCCCGTGAGATAGCCGTGGGGAGCGAAAACGCAAACCAGTGCGACCAGCACGGCCAGACCGAGGGCGGGCGCGGTGCGCGGCACCTCGCGCAGCAGCAGGAGCAATACCCCGGCTTCGACGAGCAGCACGGCTCCCAACACAGGGGCCGGGAAGGCCCGCAGCACTTCCTGGAAGGCGCCGCTGAAGAATGCTCCGGTGACAAGGTAGAGTGAGCCATAGATAATGACCGAGCCGCCGGTGCGCGCCCCGAGTGCGTAATACCCCGCTAATCCGCCGCAGCCGTGACACATGGGGATGCCGCCCAGCCAGGGCGAGAGCAGGTTGATCAGTCCGTAGGTGCGGCCGATGCCGCGCAGAGTGACGGGTCGGTCGGGAAAGAGGTCGGCGACCGTGCGCTGCGTGGCGATGACGGAGTTGGAAAGGGAAAGCGGCACCTGCGGGAGCACGAGCAAGGTGAGGGCGGCGAGCCATTGGTCCCACGGCAGGTCGGCCGGCGTGGATGTCACCCAGCCGAATCCGTGGGTGAGCGCGGTCCAATCGATGCGGTTGAACGCCGCCCAGAGCGCACCCGCGCCGACGACGAGCAATGCGCCCGGTACCTGGCGGTGGCCGCGCAGCCAGACGAGCAGGGCCACGGCCACGGCGGCGGCCATCCAGCCCCAGTTGCCCTCCCGCCCCGTGAGGCCGAGCGCCGTGCGCGCCAGCGCGATCCCCAAGCCGGCCTGAATACCACGCACCACGAGCACGGGGATGAGTTTCTGGAGCCGGTCGAGCAAGCCGGTGAAAGTGAGCAAAAGCATCAGCGTGCCGATCATGA
>JANMTJ010000685.1:0-4143 GCA_031390295.1 Oleiharenicola sp. | reverse complement strand
CACCAAATCATGGCTCTCCGCCGCGAGTTTCCAACACACCACGCACGTTCTGACCGAAGCCAGCATTGCCGGACCCACCCCGAGCAATCCATTTCAGCTGCTTGGTCCGGTTCTGCAATGTGGGAGGGACTTTACGTCCCGACTGCCTGGGCAGGTGATGTCCCGTCGCGGCGTAAAGCCGCTCCTACATTCGGAGCAGACTACCTTGTGGCGAGAATTGCGCCGCCACTGTACCGGCCGGGCCGGCCCGGTCCCTTGACTCCCCCGGCCAGTTCAAGAGTCTGGCAGCCCGCATGAGCCCGAGCGCCCACCCGCAGCCCGCCAAGCCCGCCGCCGAGGGCGCGGTCATGAGCATCCTGTGGGCGCTGAGCCTGTCGCATCTGCTCAACGACACGATCCAGTCACTCATCCCGGCGATCTACCCAGTGCTCAAGACCTCGTACGGCTTCAGCTACGCGCAGCTGGGCCTGATCACCTTTGCCTTCCAGATGACGGGTTCGGTCCTGCAGCCGCTGGTGGGCCTGTACACAGACCGGCGGCCCAAGCCTTACTCACTGGCGATCGGCATGGGGTTCACGCTGGTCGGGTTACTGCTCCTGTCGCGCGCGGAGAGCCTGTCCGTGATGATGATGGCGGCAGCGCTGGTGGGCATGGGCTCGGCGGTCTTTCACCCCGAGGCCTCGCGGGTGGCACGGCTGGCCTCGGGCGGCCGGCACGGTTTCGCGCAATCGCTCTTCCAGGTGGGCGGGAACCTAGGCTCGTCGTTCGGGCCGCTGCTGGCTGCACTCATTGTGGTGCCGCATGGGCAGGGTTCCCTCCTGTGGTTTTCGGGCATCGCCTTGCTGGGCATCTTCGTCCTGTCGAGGGTGGGGGCGTGGTATCAGCAGCATCTGGCCGAGCGGGCGAGGGGACCGAAGCAGGACCACAACCCCCGGCTGTCGCTGTCGCGCGGCCGGGTGATGGGCGCCCTCACCATCCTCGTGCTGCTGATATTCTCGAAATACATCTACCTGGTGAGCCTGAGCAACTACTACACCTTCTACCTCATGGACCGCTTCGGGGTCACCGTGCAGGGGTCGCAATATGCCCTCTTCGTGTTCCTGTTTGCCGTGGCGGCGGGTACGATCATCGGCGGCCCCGTGGGTGACCGCATCGGTCGCAAGCGCGTGATCTGGATCTCCATCCTCGGGGTGGCGCCGTTCTCGCTGTTGTTGCCGCACGTGGGGCTGCCGATGGCGGTCGGGCTCACGGTCATCATCGGCCTGGTCATGGCGTCGGCCTTTTCGGCGATCATCGTCTATGCGCAGGAACTTGTGCCGGGCAATGTGGGCCTGATCGCGGGGCTCTTTTTCGGTCTGGCCTTCGGTGTGGCGGGCGTCGGTTCGGCCCTGCTGGGCTGGTTGGCGGACCACACCAGCATCGGCTATGTGTTCCAAGTCTGTGCCTGGCTGCCGTTGATCGGCTTGCTGACCGGCTTCCTGCCGGAGGTCGAGCCGCCCCGCGGCCGGTCCTAGGGGCTTACAAACTGCGACAAGCAATCATCAGGATGCTAATGGCAAGATCTGCGCAGCCACCCGGGCGGGGCTCTGCGAAGATGAGGTGAGACCGGTCCACGCCGGGCCGGGCTCAAAGCCCTATGTCCTCCACGCCCAAGCTGTCCCAATTTGTCACATGTGATGCCAATGAGGCTGTTGCCTCGGTTGCCTATCGCCTAAACGAGCTCATCGCGATCTACCCGATCACGCCCTCCTCGACCATGGCCGAGGTGTGCGACGAATGGGCAGCAGCCGGCAAACCGAACCTCTGGGGCGAGGTACCCCGCATCGTGGAGATGCAGTCCGAGGGTGGTGTCGCAGGGGCGGTCCATGGCGGCCTGCTGGGCGGGGCGTTGACGACGACCTTCACGGCTTCGCAGGGGCTGCTGCTGATGATCCCCAATCTCTACAAGATTGCCGGCGAACTGCTTCCCTTCACGATGCACGTCAGTGCGCGCGCCCTGGCGGCGCAGGGCCTCTCGATCTTCGGCGACCACCAGGACGTGATGGCCTGCCGGGCCACCGGCTGTGCCCTGCTGTGCAGCAACAACGGGCAGGAGGCGCATGACCTGGCCCTGATCGCTCATGCGGCCAGCTACCGGGCCCGGCTGCCGTTCATCCATTTCTTCGATGGCTTCCGCACGTCCCACGAGGTGTCCAAGCTCGCCATGCTGACGGACGACGACATCCGGGCCGTGATCGACGAGGCGGACATCGCCGCGTTCCGCGCCCGGGCCATGACCCCGGACCGGCCCACCTTGCGCGGCACAGCGCAGAATCCCGATGTTTACTTCCAGGGCCGCGAGGCGGTGAATCCCTTCTATGCGACGCTGGCCGCCACCGTGCAGTCCGTGATGGACAAGTTTGCCACCGTCACGGGCCGCAGCTACCACCTCTTCGACTATTACGGTGATCCCTCGGCGGAGCGCGTGATCGTGGCGATGGGCAGCTCGATCGAGACCATCGCGGAAACCGTGGACTGGCTCAACGCCCACGGGGAGAAGGTCGGCGCCATCGCCGTGCGCCTGTTCCTGCCCTTTGATGCGGCGGCCTTCCTGCAGGTCCTGCCCAAGACCGTGAAGTCCATCGCCGTGCTCGACCGGACCAAGGAACCCGGTTCGCTGGGCGAGCCGCTTTACCTGAATGTGGTGGGCGTCCTCGCCGAGGCCATGGCTTCCGGCGGCAGCATGCCCCGCGTGGTGGGCGGCCGTTACGGACTGGGTTCGAAGGAGTTCACCCCGGGCATGGTCCGGGCGGTTTTTGAAAACCTGTCCGCCGCGACCCCGAAGGCACGCTTTACGGTCGGCATCATCGATGACGTCAGCGGCAGCTCGCTGCCCTTCGACGCGGATTTCGACCTGGAGCAGGCGGATGTGCGCCGGTGCGTTTTTGTCGGCCTCGGCGCCGACGGCACGGTGGGTGCCAACAAGAACTCGATCAAGATCATCGGCGAACAGACCGACAATTACGCGCAGGGTTACTTCGTCTACGATTCCAAGAAATCGGGCTCGATGACGACCTCGCACCTGCGGTTCGGCCCGCGGCCGGTCCGCGCCCCCTACCTGATCCGGCAGGCCAGCTTCGTGGCGTGCAGCCAGTTTCATTTTGTCGGCCACACCGACGTGCTCGGTTTTGCGGCCCCCGGCGCGACCGTGCTGCTCAATTCCCCCTATGCTCCGGAGGATACCTGGAAGAAGCTGCCCCGCGAGTGGCAGGAAGAGCTGATCGCCAAGAAGCTCCGCTTTTTTGTGATCGATGCCACGCAGGTGTCGCAGGCGAGCGGCATGGGCCGGCGCACGAACACCGTGCTCCAGACCTGTTTCTTCGCGCTCTCCGGGGTTCTGCCCCCTGACGAGGCCATCAAGCAGATCAAGAAGGCCATCGAGAAGACCTACGGCCGCAAGGGCGAGAACATCGTGAAGATGAACTATGCGGCCGTGGACGCCGCGCTCGCCGGATTGCACGAGGTGAAGCTGCCGGCGAAGCCGGACAAGGCCGCGGTGGCCTCGGTGCCGCCGTCGTTCTCCAAGGCGCCGGATTTTGTGCAAAAGGTCACGGCCCGCCTGCTGGCCAACCAGGGCGACCTCATGCCGGTCAGTGCCATCCCGCTGGACGGCTGCTGGCCGACCGGCACCGCCCGCTACGAGAAGCGGAACATCGCCCTCGAGATCCCGACGTGGGACCCGGAGATCTGCATCCAGTGCAACAAGTGCGTGATGGTCTGCCCGCACGCGTCGATCCGCGCCAAGTTCTACGATCCGAACGAACTCGCCATGGCGCCGCTTTCCTTCAAGGCGACGGCGTTCCGCTCGAAAGAATTTCCCGACCAGCGCTACACGATCCAGGTGGCGCCGGAGGATTGCACAGGCTGCTCGCTTTGCGTGCAGGTCTGTCCCGCGAAGGACAAGACCAACCCGCGCCACAAGGCCATCGACATGGTCGAGCAGCCGCCGCTGCTCGCGGCCGAGCGCGCCAACTGGGACTTCTTCCTCGAGCTGCCGGACCCGGTGCGCTCCACCATCGACAGCTCGACAGTCAAGGGCTCGCAATTCCTGCCGCCGCTCATCGAGTTCTCCGGCGCCTGCGCCGGTTGCGGCGAGACGCCGTA
>JANMTJ010000681.1:0-4422 GCA_031390295.1 Oleiharenicola sp. | reverse complement strand
CTTGTCTTGCGAGGCCTGGCGAACTTTCTGGAACGCAGGAATAGCCATCGCGGCCAGAAGGCCGATGATGACCACGACGATCATGATTTCAACGAGCGTGAAGCCCTTGTTGGAACGTGTATTCATTTTATTTGGGTTATTATATGCGGTGGGACTTATCTTGGCCCGGTCGGTGTAGATACACCCATTCGCTGGCCGACCCAAGCACAAGTTTCGCAAAGCCACTGCAAAACCCGGTTTGAAAATAATTTACCAAAAAACAGGGCCATTGGGCCCGCTCACTGAGGACAACCCGCCCTATTTCAACAGTTTGGCCAACGGCAGCTCCGTTGCATCCTTCCACAGCAGCTCCATCCGATACTTGTCGCGATTCTCACTGGTGAACAGATGCACCATCATTTCGAAAGCATCGATCACCATCCAACCGCTCCCCTTCGCCGTATCCATGCCGAGAATCCTCACTTTCTGCGCATCTAGCACCTTTTCCAGCTCAATGCGCAGAGCCCGCAGATGCGGCTCGGAATTGCCATTCGCCAGCACCAGGTAGTCGGTGATGCTTGATTGCTTGCTGACATCCAGCACGCGCAGGTCTTCCGCCTTCTTCGTGTCGAGGGCCAGTACCACCGATTTCAACAACTGCAACGTGGGATCCGCTTTGCGGGAGGCTCTGGCGGGTTTGCGCACGGTCTTGGGTTTCATCGTTTCAGCGATACAGTTGTCTGCTTTCGATATAGGCGATCACTTTCTGGGGGCAGAAATAGTGCAGCGACAAGCCGGCGCGCACCCGCTGCCGCAGCTCGCTGGAACTGATCTCAATCAGATGGCCGTCGCACCGGTGCAGCCGCAGGCCGGGTATGTCGGTGTGGGGCCGGGTCGGATGGTGCGGGCGTTCCATGAAGATGAACTCCACCAACCGGGCCAGTTCCTCGATCTCCTTCCAGTGGTGCAGCAAGGGCAGTTGATCGCCGCCGATGATCCAGAACAACTCATCCTGCGGAAACTGCTGCCGGAAATGCCGGACGGAATCGATGGTGTAGCTGACGCCGCCCTTTTTCAGCTCATAGTCAGCGATCTCCAGCCGCTGATCCCATTCACACGCCGCCCGCAGCATCGCCAGCCGGTCCGCGATTGAGGATTGCACATCATTGGGTTTCAGGGGGGCCTGCGCCGCCGGCACCAGGAACAGGCGGTCAAATTTGTATTTCTCGTAGGCATCCTGCGCCGCGATCAGATGGCCGAAATGCACCGGGTCAAAACTGCCCCCCAAAAAGCCGATTTTCATGCGCGTAGGCCAACCGCCCCGCGGGACCGCGGCCACTTGAACTGCATGGGGAACATTCTTGCCACGCGCCCCACTTCATTCCGCAATCCTGATTCAGCAATCCCAAACCTCGCCCGGGTGGCGGAATGGCAGACGCTGGGGACTTAAAATCCCCTGGCCGCAAGGCCTTGTGGGTTCGAACCCCACCCCGGGCACCATGCTTCGCCGAGCGCAGCGAGTACGAAGCATGCCCCGTGACATATGTATGGCTCTGGATAATCAATCCACCCGTCCGTCCCGGGTGTCGAGAAATGATGCCCACGCAAAACCGGGGCTTGCTTGGGCGCGCGGGAAGGCGTTCCATGAACCTTTACACGTATGAAACTCATAGATCTTAACCGCCAGGGCGGCATCGGTGCCAACTCGCTGCTGTTGATGATTGGCGACCTGAACATCCTGGTGGACTGCGGGCTGAACCCGAAGACCCCCGGCCTCGGCGCCTTGCCCGACCTTTCTCTGCTGCGCGACATCGAGCTCGATCTCATCATCGTCACACACTGCCATCTGGACCACATCGGCGGGCTGCCGGTCGTGATGCGCCAGCACCCGAAGACCCCGGTGCTGCTCACGCAGTCGAGCCGCATGCTGATCGAGAAGATGCTGCACAATTCCGCCAACGTGATGCAAAAGCAGAAGGAAGAGGACAACATCCCCGGCTACCCGCTTTTCACCCACAAGGAGATCGAGGGTCTCGCAAAACGCTTCACCGGCCTGCCCTTCAAAAAGGTCAAAAAGATCAAGGGCAAGCGGGGCGAGATTGAGCTCATGTTCCACCCCTCGGGCCATGTCGCGGGTGCCACCGCCGTGGAAATCCACCACGGCATGCGCAAGATCTTCCTCACGGGCGACGTGCTGTTCGAGCACCTCCGCACGCTGAAGGGCGCCCACTTTCCCATCGGCCACTTCGACACGCTGATCATCGAGACGACCCGCGGCATGACGGAGCGCGCCTACGGCAAGGAGCGCGTGCACGAGATCGCCCGGCTCATGGATTCGATCAACGACACGATCGCGAAGGGCGGTTCCTTTCTGCTCCCTGTGTTTGCACTCGGTCGCATGCAGGAACTGCTTGCGGTATTTCATGATGCGCGTCGCTTCGGCCGGCTGATCGAGTGTCCGATTTACGCCGGTGGACTCGGCATCGGCCTGTCTGAACTTTTCCACGAGGTTTCGCACAAGACCAAAGACGTGCAGTTCGACCTGCGCATCCTCAAGGATCTGAAACTCCGCAAGCTGCCCAAAAAACTCATCCCCGGCCAGGAACCTCACCAAAAGGGGCTCTACATCGTCAGCTCGGGCATGTTGGTCGAGCGCACGCCCAGCTACGCCCTCGCCTCGGGCCTGCTCGGTCATGCTCGCAACACGATCGGGTTCGTCGGCTATTGCGACCCCGACACACCCGGCGGCAAGCTGCTCGCGACCAAACCCGGCGCGAGTTTCCATTTCGAGACCCTCGATGTGCGAGCCAAGGTCAGGGCCCGGGTGGAGCGCTTCGAGCTCAGCGGCCACGCCGAGCGCGGTGAGTTGCTGGAGTTTGCGGTGCAGACCAAGGCGCGCAGTGTCGTGCTGACGCACGGCGACCCGGATGCCCGCGACTGGTTCAAGTCCCAGCTCGCGGAGCAACTGCCCAAGGCCAAGGTCATCGACCCCGTGCCCTTGCGGCTGTATGAAGTGTGAGCGGCTTGGGGGTTGATCCTTCAAACGACGCATGGGTGTCGGAATGCCGGAGTCCGGCCTTGCCGGCTGAAGTGAATATTATTTTACGGCCTGCGCCTGTTCCAACGCCAGTTGTGCCCGATAGGCTTGCTCGGCCGCGGCGATCAATACCTTCCAGCCGGTCGGGTCCACCAGCGCCCTGACCCCCTCGCCCCGGTCCAGCCGGGCAAATTTATCCGCCATGGCAAACTGTCCGCCGTGCGGCGCCAAAAATATGTCGCAGGGCATGGCCTTGAAGCGGACGAAGGCACGATCGAGATCCTCGGCGATGCCGGGGTAAAGCGCGTTGGCCAGCAATCGGGTCCCATCGTTGATGGTGGCGCTGCTGAAAAATACCAGATGGTAGGTCCGGTCGTCCTCCCGCACGTCCATGGTCCATGTCGTTGCGCCGCGCGTATGTCCCGGCGTGAGGTTGGCCGTCAGCGTCACATTCCCAAGCGTCACCCTTTCGCCATCCTGGATGATACGGTCCACCTCCACCGGGGTGTAGAGGATCGTATCGCGAGGGAACGGGATGAAATCATCCGCCCCACCCGACTCGAGCACCCGCGCGTCACCGGCACTGGCCATCACCTGTGCTCCGGTAAGTTTTTTCATCAACGCATGCCCGCCGGTGTGGTCGATGTGCGCATGGCTGCTGAGGATGATCTTGATGTCGGTGAGCTTGAACCCGAGTTGTTCCACGCCGTGCTGGATGATCGGCACCGTATCGGCAAAGCCGGTGTCGAGGAGGATATGTCCCTCCGGGGTGGTGATGAGGTAGGAGCTGACTCCGATCGCCCCGACATAGTGGATATTGCCCACGAGCCGCCGCGGCGGCACGGGTGCTTTCCAGGCATTGAACAGGTCATGCACCCATTGCCGGGTTGGCGGCGCCGGCAAGCCGGTGGCCCGTGGATCGGCCGGCCATGCGGTCGCCGCCAAAAGCAGAAAAAATACCAGACGGATGACCATGCGGTCGCGGGTGCTACTTCAATGCCACCACCGGGGTGGCCTCGGTCTTGATCCGCATGACGTAATAGGTCGCCACCGTGGTGCCGGCGTTTTTCCAGCCGTGTTCGTCACCCGAGGAGATGAAACAGATCGCGCCGGGACCGGCACGCTGGGTGGTGCCGTTGATCGTCACCTCCAGCTCCCCCTCCTTCACCAGGATGATCTCCTCATCGGGGTGGTGGTGCGGCGCATGGGGCGCCACACCGGCCTTGAGGGTCGTGATGTGGCATTCGAAGTTCGCCAGCGTGGGGGTGGGCCGGTCGGTCACATCACGCCGCTCGCCGGTCTTTGTGACCTTGGTCTCGAGTTTCGTCCAATCGAAGATGCTGGAGCCCATGCGGTCGGGAACCGCCGGTGGTGGCGGCTGGCCCCGCAGGGTGGCCGTGATGGCG
>JANMTJ010000680.1:0-2954 GCA_031390295.1 Oleiharenicola sp. | reverse complement strand
CGCGGCTGGACGGAGCCCTTGGTGACTTTTTGTGGCAATTCATGGTTCAGCCTTTCAAGGAGTCGGCTTCCTGGAGCCGGACGCTCTGGCGGTGGCGGTGCACCGCGATGACGAACGCGAGACCGACGGCAGCCTCGGCGGCGGCGACCGCGATGGTGAAGAGGACGAAGATCACGCCGGTGCCCGCGGCCGGGTGCGGACCGTAGCGCCAGAAGGCGATCAGGTTCAGGTTGGCGGCATTGAGCATCAGCTCGATGCCGAGGAGCACGAGGATCGTGTTGCTGCGGGCCAGGGCCCCGAGGAGCCCGAGGCAGAAGAGCAGGCTGGAGAGCAGGAGGCAGATTTGCAGCGGGCTCATGGCGTGTCCTCCGGCTTGTCCACGGCGGCGATGACGATGGCCCCGAGCAGGGCGACGGTGAGGAGCACACCGACAATGAGCAGGGCCGGGGCATATGGCCCCATCAGGAGGAGACCCATCTGCTGCACGCTGATACCGGTGGGGGGCGACGGGAGGCGCACGTCGAGCGGGCTGCCCATGATGGCGCCGAACAACACGCCCATGACGCCGCCGGCCACGACCAGGCCGAGGACGGCGCGCCGCCACGAGGCAAATTCCACCGGGGCACTGGTGGCCCCCTGGCGGGTCAGGAGCACGGCAAAGAGGACGACCATCGAGACGGCGCCGACGTAGACCAGCGCCTGGGCGAAGGCCACGAATTCCGCGCCGGCCCAGAGGTAGAAGGCGGCGATGCCGGCCCAGGCCCCGACCAGCAGGAGGGCGCTGTGAATGAGGTTGCGCGACAGCATCGCGGCGGCGGCGGCGCCGAGGATCACGAGGGCAATGAGCAGGAGCGCGATGATCATGACGGGGCGTAGCGATACGAACGCGGGGCCTGGCCGGAGGTCAGCCGGCGGCCGAGCAGGAAGAAGGGCACCACGACGATGGCGGCGGAGATGCCCCAGCGGGCGAGGGCCAGCGGGCCGGTCCAGTCCGGGGTCAGGACCCAGAAGGCGCCGTTGCCAAGGTTGAGCAGGGCGAGCGGGACGAGGAATTTCCACGACAGGCGCGTGAGCTGGTCGATGCGCAGACGGAGCAGCGTGCCGCGGATCCAGATGAAGAATACGATCATGCCGGCCAGCTTGCCCATGAACCAGAGCCAGGAAGGGATGAACTCCAGGAAGGCGCAGGGCGCCTGCCAGCCGCCGAGGAAGAGAGTGACGCCGAGACCGCTGAGCGCGGTCAGGCCGAAATACTCGGCCATGAAGAAGAGGGCGTACTTGAAGCCCGAGTACTCGGTGAGGTGGCCGGCGATGAGCTCGCTCTCGGCCTCGGGCAGATCGAAGGGCGAGCGGTTGCTCTCGGCGAGCGTGGCGACGAGGAAAATCAGGAAGGCCGCCAGGCCCCACGGGGTGAACACATGCCAGTGGGGCAGGAAGCCGAAGGTCCATCCGCCCTGGGCAAGGGCGATCTCCCTGGTGGAGAGAGTGCCGACGACCATCACGACCGGTACGACCGAGAGCAGGAGTGGCAGCTCGTAACTGATGAGCTGGGCGAGCGCGCGCATGGCGGCGAGCAGCGAGTACTTGTTCCGGCTGCCCCAGCCGGCCATGAAGATCGCCAGTTCCGTGGCGGCGCCCGCGGCAAAGAAATAAAGGAGGGCGGCATCGAGCTCGACCGGGATGAGGTGCCGGCCGAAGGGCAGGACGGCAAAACCGAGCAGGGAGAACGCGACGATGAGGACCGGCGCGAGGAAATGCAGCACCTTGTCGGCGGCGGCGGGGACGACGTCCTCCTTGGTCAGGGCCTTGACGGCATCGGCGAACGGCTGGGTGAGACCCCAGAGCCTGGGGCCATTCTTCCACCAGGGGAGGCCGGCGCGGTTGGGTCCGAGGCGGTTCTGCAGCCGGGCGAGGAGTTTTCGCTCGGCGATGGTGGTGAAGGCGAAGAAGAGCCCGAAGACCGTCAGGATCACCGCGATCGTGATCAGGTTGTGCACGAGCCACTGGAACGTCGCGGGAAAAAGATCGACGATCCAATCGCGCAACACGAGCGGCGACCGCTCGAGGAAATTGTTGTCGGCGGGGCTCATGGGGCGGGCCCGCCTTCGCCCTGTCCGCCTTCGCCGGATTTCGGCGAGACTAACGGGCTACGGCGAGGTTCGTCCAGTGGCTGCGCCCCAGGCGAAGCGGGTTTTGTCGCGGCGGCGCCAGGAGCGGGTGCGGCGGGCTTGGGTGCGGCGGCCTTGGCGGCGGCCGCGGCCTTCGCCTTTTCCTCGGCCGCCTTGCGCTCGGCGCCCAGGCGGGCGTCCACCTCGGCGGCCTCGTCGGGATGAATCTGGTGGAAGTAGCTGTTCGGCTTGGCGAGCTCCTCGCGGTTGAGCAGCAGCCCGGTGAAGCGGTCGGTGGCGGCGATCTCGAAGACGTGGTCCATCTTGATCGCGTCAAAGGGGCAGACCTCGACGCAGAGCTGGCAGCTCATGCAGACGGCCGTGTCGATGGCGAAGACGGACGGGTAGAGCTGCGGCTTGCCGGTGGCGTCGGGCTTCTTGTCCTTGCTCTTCTCGATGTAGATGCACTGCGGCGGGCATTCCTTCTCGCAGATCTGGCAGGCGACGCAGCGCAGCGTGCCCATCGGGTCGGTGGCGTTCTCGGTGACGAGGAAGGGGAAGTTGCGGTAGGCGGCGGGGAGCTGGGCCGGCACGTCCGGGTATTCCTGCGTCACCATCCGGGCCGCATCATGGTAGCTCCCCACGAAATTCTTCGCGGTGACTGCGAGGCCTTTGAGGATGCCGGTGCCGAGCATGGGGGTTAGCGGTCGACCTCGCCGAGGACGATGTCGATGGACCCGAGGATGACGACGGAGTCGGCGATGGTGTGGCCGAGGCACATCTCCTCGAGGAGGGTGAGGTTGATGAGGGAGGGGGGACGGACGCGGTAGCGCCAGGGGTTGGTCG
>JANMTJ010000633.1:0-2165 GCA_031390295.1 Oleiharenicola sp. | reverse complement strand
CTGTGCGGGCAACAGCACGCTCAATGTGACGGTGGTGGACTCATCAGCAACAGCCAAGGTGGTAGTCATGCCCCCAGCTTAATTGCGCCCACGCCCCTGCTCAAAACCAGATTTGCGCCCGGTTGGATATCAGGGCTAGTTCATGAAGCGCATCGGAAGCTTGGTTGACGGGCTTGGAGGCAGCGAATGGCGTAGCGATGATGTTCGGCGTTCATGGCGGAAAAGAAGTCGGTGGTGGTTTTGTGCCGGGGTTTCTCTTGCCGTCTGCGCCAGTGCAGGAAGAGGCTGTTGCTGAAGCGGCGGAACATCCCGATGACCCGCATGGATTGGGGCAGGCGCACGCGGCACTGGTCGTCGCGGTGCGACACGTCCAGGCGCTGGTGCAGGCCGCTCTCGATGCCCCAGGCGGCGCGGTTGAACTCCAGCCACTGGGCGGCGTTCAACTCTGCCGGCGGCAAGCTCGTCACCAGCGCGACGGTTTCCGGGGCGTGCTGGCGCAGGTGGCGGCGCAGCCGCGCGACTTGTTGGACGCAGGGGAAGTCGACGGCCTCGGCGCTGCCGGGGCAGGAACGCAGGACGCGCACTTCGGGCTGGCCTTTGTTGAACTCACGGCGGCCCGCCAGCGTCGCGGTGGCCGAGCGAGGGGGAAAAATCCGCCGGCGGGGCGGGGACTAATTTTTCGATGTGCTGGCGCAGGGTGGGCTGGTTGTCTTTGACGGTCAGCAGATAGTCGGCACCGTGTTCGAGCACCAACTCCCGCGCGGTCTGGTCCTGGGTGTGGAGGGCATCGAGGCTGACTTTGCGCCCGTCCAGATCGAGCCGGTGGAAGAGGTCTCGGGCCACGGGGATTTCGTTGGTCTTTTGATCCACCAGTGCGCTGCCCAGGTAGTGCTGGCTGGGCACGGTGACGGCGGTGAGCACGGAGTGACCGCCGCCGTGCCGGGGCGCTTTGCCGTCCAGCACGATCAGTTCATCGGGCGGGGCGGGGCCGCGGATTTGTTCCTGCACTTGCAGGAAAATCTTTTCCAAAGCGTCCCCGTCGATCCGGGCCAGGAGCCGCCAGAAGGTGGACGGGCCGGGCGCGGGATAACCGTCGGCCTGTCGGCGAATGCCCAGGGTGCGGCGCTGGACCTGGCTGAGCCCCTTGGCGAAGAGGGACCACTCCTTTTGTCCTCGCGGCGCACCGCAGAGATGGGCCAGCACGCCGATGGCGACCAGACTCCACAGCGGATAAATGCCGATGCGCTTGCGGTAGTCGGGCAGGGTCTTGAGGTGTTCGACCAGCGCACGGATCTGCGCGGGGCTTTGGGCGCTGCGCGGCCGGGTTCGCGCTTCGACGCCCGCCAGCGCGGGCTTGAGTTGGTCGGCCTGGAGACTGCGCCGGGCGTGGCGGCACAGTTCGCGGGCGAAGAGCCGTTTGGGTTTGTTGTGCTGCACATAAAAGTCACGGCGCACGCGGCCAAAGCCGTCGGTGGTGCCCAGTTCCTGCCAGCCGCTGGCGGTATAGACGGTGCCGCAAAACTGTTCGGGATCGACGAAGGTTTCGACCAGCACGACGGGATGACCGTAACGCTGTTGCCAGTCGGCGGACAGACGGTCGAGCGTCAGGCGCAGGGCGCGCGAGCCCAGATTGGGGAAGGTTTTATGCGGCAGGAGCAGGAAGCGGCAGTTGTTGACGATGAGCGGCAGTCGGCGGCGGCGTTGCTCCTCGCGCCAGCCGATCCAGCGGTCGCGGGCGCGCAAGCGGCGCGAGGCGGCGCAGAAGACCAACACCCCGAGCCAGTCGCCGGCGCCATCGGTGAGGGCGTAAAAGAGTTGCTCGCCCACCGCGCGGACCTCGCCCAGATAATGATGCTTGGCCAGGAGCCGGCGGGCGCGGGCGCGGGCTTTGGAAGACGGAAGCAGTTGCACCTGGATCTCCGCCAGCGCGACGCAAACCGGGACGGAAGTGGTTCGGGACGGTTTCGACATGGCCGGAGGGTGGAAAACTTTTTCCGGCCTGTCCAGACATCTCCACCAACTCACTTTACCCCAGTCCTTTATCCCGCCAGAAGGAATTCCCGTGGGTGCGTTTGAAAGTGAGCGCCTGTAAATGGCAATGGAATTGACAGCGATCCGTGACCCTCCGAGTGTTACGTCATGCAGGCCATCGACAGACCATTTCA
>JANMTJ010000604.1:0-1551 GCA_031390295.1 Oleiharenicola sp. | reverse complement strand
GATCGAAGCCAAAGGCCTGATGCGGGAGTGGCTGCTGGCGCCGCCAGCCGAATCACAGACCCCACCTGCCATGATCGTCACAGTGCAATCCCTCCCATCAACCACGCCATGAAAACGCCTCATTTCCTCCTTGGTCTGAATCTGGCCCTGCTCAGCTGCATCCCGGCGATGCTGCCGGCGGCCGAAGCGGTGAAGATCGAAGCCGTGCTTTACCTTTTTAAGAGCAATTCCATTCCCAAGATCAATTTTAGCAAAGCCCTGAGCGGACCAGCTCCCTTGTCCGGTGACGGTATTGTGATCAGTCCGCCAGCCACGATTGACTTTGATCGGGAAGAACTGGCGCTGAGTGGAGCGGCCTACACGTGGAATGGCGGGCAGGTGGTTCCGCCGCGTTTTTCTGAAATGGCAACGCCCACCATCATCGCGCTGGTCGGCCAGCCGGCCACGATTCGGATCACCGTGCCGGTTCAATTCCTGGAGAAAATGCCCGATGGTAGCCTGCTGGTTCGAGAAATCCCGCAGGATTCGCCGGGTGCTCCGCGCTACCAACTGACCCTTGTTGCGCAACCGGCCGTGGGAGCGCCTTCGGGCTATGACCTGAAAGTCGCATGCCAGATGGACATAGCCACCATGCAGGGCCGCGAAAAAATCTCCGGCGTGGATCTGGATGTTGGCCGGCCGATCACGTCGCGTTTCGACAAGCGGGTCGAGTTCTGGAGCAAAAGCGGTGAGTGGTTCGGTATCATGGCCGGCCAGAAGGAAAGCGGTGACTACACCCTGTTGATCCTGCTCAAGGTGTCATCCGCAGGCGACACCCCCGCGCTCGCCAAGAGCCCCTAGGTTACCGGCATGTCAGAAGGAGAGAGGAGTTTTTCATGGTAGCAGGTTGGGAAATAACGGGCTCAAAACTTCGTCGGCTTCACGCGCTGGCCGTCCTTGATGCGGTCGTCGGTCAGCTCAATTTCCGAATGATGCTCCGGGCCAGCATTTCGTTGATCTCGGTGTGACGCGGGACGGGCTGGGCGACCTTGGTCTTGGGGTTTTGATACCAGTCATGCTTGCCGCCGTGCCGGATGAACACCGCGCCAGCCTCCTCAATCTTGCGAATGAGGTCGCGGCGTTTCACACCAGCTCAAGTTGGGCATGACGGCGCACGTTCGGGATCACCCCGGAGGTCAGGTCCCGATGCAAATCGGTCAGATGCGCCTTCAAGTCATCCAGGCTGGTGCCCTGGGTCTGATAATCGGGAAACTCGTCAAGGTAGCCGATCCAGTCGCTGCCATCCTGCCAGTAGGTGAAACCGGTGTTTTTCATGACGCCTTTAGGATGTGCGATTAGGCCTCGTCGTCAAACCTTCGTCGGTTTCACGCGCTGGCCATCCTTGATCCGGTCACCGGGGTAGAGGATGATCTCGTCGCCTTCCTTGAGACCTTCGACGATCTGGATCTCCGCGCCGCTGGAGCGTCCGGCCTTCACCGGGACGAGCTTGGCCTCACTGCCGCGCACGACAAAGGCGGCCCACCCCTGGCCCTGGCGGAAGAGTCCGGACGT
>JANMTJ010000599.1:0-7450 GCA_031390295.1 Oleiharenicola sp. | reverse complement strand
GCCGACGGCACGCAGTTCACCGCCCGGGTGCTGGTGGAGCAACTGGTCCCGGGCCAGCCCGTGTGGCTCCGGGCGCGGCGGGAGGATTTCCGGCTCAACGGCGGCGAACCCGGCACCGATTCCACCATGGACTGGAGCAAGATTGCGCGCTGGCACCTGCAGGGCGACTGGACGACCAAGAAGCCGATGCAGGTGATCTTTGTCGCCCTGCGGGTGCGCCGGTGAGCGGGCTCAGGGTGCGTGGCCGAACTGTTCGCGGTAGGCGCCGATGAGTTTCTGGACCTGCTCGCGGGGCACCCGGGGCTGCGCGCGCACCGCGGCGAGACAGCGCTGCGCCTCGGCCTCGTCGCCCGTGACGATGGCATTGAAGGCGAGCACGCTGAGCGCCATCGGGTGGCCGGGCTCGGCCTCGAGCGCGCGGCGGATCTCGGCCATGCCCTCGGCGTTGCGTTGCTGGCGGATGAAGAGGTTGCCGAGTTCGAGGTAGGCGTCGGGCTCGTTCGGGCGCAGGCGGATGGAGGCCTGGAATTCCGCGATAGCCTCGCCGATCTTGCCGGCCAGTTGCAGGGTGCGCGCGTACTGCAGGTGCAGGCCGGGCGACTCCGGGCAGTTCTTGAGGCCCTGCGCGAGGGTGCGTTCGGCGGCGACGGTTTCGCCCAGCCGGGCCTGCAGGCTGCTCAAATGCGCCCAGCCGTCGGAGAAATCCGGCGACAGCTCCGTGCAAAGCCGCAGCTGTCCGATCGCCTCGGTCAGGTCGCCCAGCTCCACGAGCAGGGTGCCGTATTGGAAGCGCACCGACACGTCCTCGGGCGCGACCTCGACCGCGCGCTCCAGGAGCCGTCGTGCCGTGGCCGGGTCACCGCTCCGGGCCGTGGTGCCGGCGGCGAGCGAAAGACGGTAGGGGTCCAGACAATCCTCGATGAGCCCGTCGAGCCAGGGGTCGGCTGCATCGCGGTAGGCCCCGGAGGCCTTGGCCATGCCGCGGACCTCGAGGGCGCGCTGGCCGAGGCCCATGCGCTCGTAGAGACTCACGATCAGGTCGTAGCCGAGGGTGTAATTGGTCTTGCTGACCACCTGTTCGAGGCGATGGCGGGCCTGGTCCCAGCGCTCCGCCTTCAGATCCAGCCGCGCCAGCCCGAGAAGCGCGTAGGGGTTGTCAGGGTCGAGCTTCAGCACCGCTGCATAGGCGGCGGCGGCCTCCTGTGGCCGGTTGACCTTGAGCAGACAGTCGCCGCTGCGCAAGGGCGCGGGCAGGTAGTCGGGGGCGAGTGCGCGCACCTTGCGCCAAAGTTCCAGCGCGGGATCAATCCCGCCGTAGCCGGCCAGGATGCTGGCCTGCAGATGCAGCCAGCGGGGTTCGGTCGGGTCGAGTTGCTCCAGGCCCTGATAACAACGCTGCGCTTCATCAAGAAAACCGTTCGCATGATACACGCGGCTGAGCGCGGCGAAACCCTGGGCGGCGCCCAGGCGGCTGCGGGCGCGGGCATCGGTCTGCACGATGCGATCGCGCAGCGCGGCGGGGGCCGAGCCGAGGTCGGGCAGGGCGGGGAGCAAGGCCGCGACCCGGCTTTGCGTCCGGCCCGCCTGCCACCACCATACCCCGCCGCCCGCCAGGACGGCACAGGCAAGCACGATCAGTATCATCCGGTGTTTCATGGCTTGGTTTCGCGCCGCCACAGCGTGATGCGGCTCAGGGCGTCGTAGGGCGGATAGATGTAGAAGCCGCCGGTGGCCAGCGAGGGCCGGCCGGTGCCGTCGAAATCGCCGACAGCGAGCGTGATGAGATCCTTGGGCGTGCGTGCGAGCACGACCGGCTCGAAGTACATGCGTCCGTCGTTGCGAAACCACATCAGCGAGACGACGTTTCGGTTCTTGTTGTTCCAGTCGGCGTAGGCGGCCACCGCCACGATGTCGGTCGCGCCGTCACCATCGAGGTCCACCACCTGCGGACTGTAGGCCCCCGGCAGCTGCCCGATGCGATGGTGGCGGAAATTGCCGCCGCCGGTGTTTTCGAGCCATTGTACGCCGTGCCAGGGCCGCGGGCCGGGCGTGGCGGCGGGACCGAAACCATCGCCGTTGGTGAAGACGACATCCGGCCGGCCGTCGCGGTTGAGATCCGCCACGATCAGGCCGCTGCTGCCGTAATCCTCATTGGTGGATCCGAAGATGATCTTGGTGGTGAAGTTCCCCTTCCCGTCGTTCTCAAACAGGTGGACCTCCTCCCACTGCTGCGAGATGAGCGCGACGATGTCGGGCTTGTAGTCGCCGTTGAAGTCCGCGATGACGACATTGATGGCCCCGGACAGCTCGAGCAGCACATGGCGGCGAAACTGCCAGGGCCCGGTCGCCTCCAGCCAGCTGATTTCGCCCTGGTCGTAGCCGAACTGGCCGAGCGCGAGATCCATCCGGCCGTCGCCATTCAGGTCGGCGGCGCGGACGTCGGTCACGCGCGAGGTGTTCTCAAGCACCAGGTGCGGGGTGAAATTCTGCCGGCCGTCGTTCTCGAGGATAAACACGGTGCCGATGCGGTCGTTGTTGGGAAAAACGACGGACATGCTCCCCACGAGCACGTCGAGATCTCCGTCGCCATCCATGTCGGCGGTTTCCACATGCACCGGCGCCCGCATGTCCCGAGCCAGCACGATTTCCTCGAAGCTGCCGGGCGAGGTCTGCCGCAGCCAGACGATGGTATTGTCCTTGGCCTCGCAGAAAAGGAGGTCGGCTTTGCCGTCCTGATCCAGGTCGGAAGCCACGATGTGGGCAATCCAGGGCGGCTGGCCGATGGGCGCACCGATCGGGTGGGGCGTGAGCAGCTTGGTATCTTCTTTGACCGGCCGGGCGGCCCCGACCCGCGGTGCGGAATTCCGGCGTTCGCAGCCTCCGTTCAGGAGGAGCAGGCTAGCAAACAGCACGCCGGTCCAAATTACCGACCGCGGACTTGTGGGGCGGGGAGGAACACGGAGTGAGGAGGGGAGATGCGGAAGGGACATCGCGCAGGGGACTGAGTTGAATGCCGCCAATCACCAGTAAAGTCAATGTAGCCCGCGCTGGGCGCCATGAGCTGGCTCGCGGGAGGTTCGAGCTGGGGGAAAATTCTGTACGGCCGGGGCTTGGGTTCGGGTTTCCGCAAGGCGCTTGTCCAGTCAGAAGCGGGCGCCTCATCCCGTTGAAGCCGTTCCCGGTATTATTCACGCCTCGCCTCGCCCGGTCCGGCGGAACGGGAAAAACCCGGGCAGTAGAACGCGTTTAAGCTACTGTTAGACCAGAGGGCATTTTGATTTCAGGTTCACGCCGCCCTTTCATTAGCTCGTGCGAAAGCACAAGATAGAGTTCCTGGGTTAGGGACTTCTTTCTACCTGCTGTCCTTAGGGGGACAGCAGGTTTTTTGTTCTCCCTAGGCAGGACGTAGTCCGGTCTTGGAATAGTCGGAGTCGGTATTTCGTGGGCAGGGAGTATTTTGGCTGAAACTGCTCAACAGTTGAACTGGAGGGCCGTTGTTCAGGGAAGGTCGCTGCCTAAACTGTGCAGCCAGTTACCCCTGTCTAGTTCTCTACCCCCATGAAGGAGAATCTAGGCGGTATTCCTTACACCCCGATCCGACCATGAAATACCTGAGCAAACATCTGATCGCGCTGGCCGCCTTGGCTGGCGCTTGGCCATTGGCCGCGCAAACCACCACGACTCCACCCGCCGCCCCCGCTCCAGCGGAGGAGGATGTATTGGTTCTCTCCCCTTTTGAAGTGAATGCGGAAGAGGATACGGGCTATATCGCGACCCAAACGCTCGCCGGCACCCGCATCCGCACCGATCTCAAGGACGTCGCTTCCGCCATCTCGGTCATCACGAAAGAGTTCATGGTGGACATCGGGGCAACGGACAACTCCACCTTGCTCCAATACACGACGAACGCCGAAGTCGCCGGCACGCGCGGCACCTACGCCGGCCTGGGCAACGGCACCAGCGTCGACGAAACGGGGAGCCTGCGCGCCCCGGGCGGAGCCCAGCGCGTGCGCGGCCTCGCTTCGGCCGACAACACCCGCGACTTCTTCGTCACGGACATCCCGTGGGATTCCTACAACGTTGAACGCATCGACATCCAGCGCGGCCCGAACTCGATCCTGTTCGGCCTCGGCAGCCCGGCCGGCATCGTGAACGCGTCGCTCAACGGCGCCGGGTTCCGCAATCGCGGCAGTGTCGAATACCGCATCGGCTCCTACGGCAGCCAGCGCGCTTCGCTCGACGTGAACCAGGTCCTGATCAAGAACGTGCTCTCCATCCGCTTCGACGGCCTGTTCAACCGCGAACGTTACCAGCAGAATCCCGCCTTCCAGAACGACAAGCGCATCTTCGGGGCGGTCCGCTTCGACCCGCAGCTCTTCAAAGATCCGTCCTACCACACCAGCATCAAGGTCAAGTACGAGAATGGCGACATCCAGGCCAATCGTCCGCGCATCGTCCCGCCCCAGGACAGCCTCACGCCCTGGTTCCGTCCGATAAATCTGGATCCCAACAACCTTCAGGGCGGCATGGGCAAACTGTCCGTACCCAATGGCTACACGATCGGCGCCGCGGCTGCAACCTACAGTGCCTGGCTGGGCGGCCTCGTGAACCAGCAGCAGCCTCTCTGGCTGATCGACGGCACGAGCAACCAAACCTACCGGATCTACGGCGGCTACGTTAATACGGGAGCGCTGAATGCCGCCGGGGTGCCCCAAGGCGCCGCCAACGGTATTATCGGGCAAAGGTTTGCGGACGTGTTCTCCAACCTTACCAGCTTCAATGGGTACGCCAACAATGCGCGCCTGACCAATTACCAATACGGCCAATACCGCAACATGACGTTGCAGGATCCGACGGTGTTCGATTTCTACAACAACCTGATCGACGGCCCGAACAAGTCGGAATTTGAGAAGTGGAATGCGTACAACGTCGACCTGAGCCAGACCGCCTTTGACGATCGTCTCGGTGTGCAGCTCACCTACGATCGTCAGAAGTACAAGCGTGGCGGGCAGGCACTCCTCGGCAACCCGACGCTCAACATCGACGTCCTGCAAAACTTTCAGGACTACGTGGTCGGGCCGACCAACGCCAGCAATGGCAACGTCGCCAATGCCAACTTCGGCCGTCCGTTCATCGCCGGTGGTCCGGGCCGCGGGAATTCCTACGAAAGCGACCGCAAGTATATCCGCGGTTCGATCTTCGGCGAGCTGCGCGCGAAGGACTTACTCAACAGCGATTTCCTGGTCAAGCTGCTGGGCAAGCATCGCTTTAACGGCGTCTATAGCGACGAGAAATACCAGACCGAGAACCGCTCGTGGCAGATGCATGCCAACTCCGCCGCCTATGCGGCCTACAAGCTCCAGGGGAATCCCGACGGCATCACCAATCTCCCGCCGGTGGCGGTCATTTACCTCGGGCCGTCGCTGGCCAGCGCGGGCTCGTCGGCCAACGCGAATATTCCGGGCATCCAATCCAATGTGACCCTGCAGGACGGCAATATCTATCAGTTTGATATGACCTGGAGGAATCCGACGGGCGTCAACTTTGCCGACCCGTGGAATGTGCCTGCCAATTTGCAGTCCATCTTCAATGGCAACCCGGTGATCAACCCCACCACCGGTCTTCCTTACGCCCAGCTTACGCAGGTCTCGAATCCCGCCAATTATGTCGGCTGGAACAACAACTTTAACAATACCCTGCTGCGCTATAATAATGGCGCCGATCTGAGTCTCCTCACGGCGGCGTCCAAGAGCCTGCGGCAGACGAAGTCCTACGCCGGTTCGTGGCAGGGCTTCCTGTGGAACGACGCCTTCGTGGCCACCCTCGGCTGGCGCTATGACGAGGTGAGCAGCAAGAACGTCAGTGCCCTGCCGACGTCCGGCGCCACCGCCCGCGGCGCGCTTAATATGAATCCCAGTGTGTACAAGCTCCCCGCCGCCTTCCCCGCGAGCCAGATCTTCAAGGATCACTCGACCGCCGGCGGCGTTGTCGCGCACCTGAACAAGCTGTTCGGTGACAAGGACCCCCTGCCGATCAACGTCAGCCTGACCTACAACAAGTCGAACAACTTCCAGGTCACGGACCTCCGCCGCGACATCTACGGCAGCTCGATCCCCAACCCGACCGGTGCGACGAAGGACTACGGCGTGCTGCTCTCCACGAAGGACGGCAAGTACTCCTTCCGCGCGGTGAAATATGAGACCAGCCTGGCGGGCGTCAACACGCCGCTCGATAACAGTGGCATCTACGGCACCATTCGCGATTCCCTGAACTGGCGCAACATCAAGGTCTACTATATGTCGGCCTATGCCTGGTCCACCGCCGGACAAACGAATCTCAATCATTACACCGGACAGCGGTATCTGTGGGACGCGGTCTATGTGGGCGCGAATGGGCGGCCGGTCGCGTCAGGCGCTCTCGCCACGGGGCCCGCCGGATCCACCTTGGAAACGCAGGCGCAGGCCGATACCCGCCGTGATGCTTCGATCAGTGCGATCAATGCCATGCAGACCTACCTGGCGGCCAAAGGCTACTTCACGGCGTGGAACTACGGCGCGGGGCCGACGACACAGGCGGCGTTGCAGACCCGTGGCCAATATGAGACCAGCCCCATCCAGCCCGATCCCGCGAGTGTGTATGACTATCGCACGGCCCCCCTGTTGCAGGGCTTCGCGGTGACCGCCGATACGCAATCGAAGGGCTATGAGTTCGAGTTCACCGCCAACCCGACCAAGAATTGGCGTATCCTGTTCAACGCTTCCAAGACCACGGCCGTCCGCTCCAACGTCGGTGGCCCGGTGCTGGACGAGTTGGTGGCCTACATAGATAACGTGATGGCCGGGCCGGGCGGTGATCTGGTCCGGTTCAATTCCGACTATTCCTCGGGGAATGAGCTCCGCCAAGCCTGGTTGCCGTGGCGCGGCCAGTACACGCTGCTGAAACTGCAGGAAAACACGGCCGCGTCGGAGTTGCGCAAGTGGCGCTATAATGTCGTGACCAACTATTCGTTCTCCGAAGGCCGGCTGAAGGGCTTCGGCGTCGGCGCCAGCTACCGCTGGCAGGACAAAGTCGTCATCGGTTACCCGGTGGTCCCCGGCACCGGCGGCCTGGCCAGCTTCGATCTGACCAAGCCCTACTACGGGCCGTCGGAAGGTGCCCTCGACCTCTGGGCGAGCTATGGTCGCAAGCTCACCGAGAAGATCGACTGGAAGATCCAGCTGAACGTGCGCAACGTTGGTCAGGACGACGGACTTATCCCGATCTCGGTCCAGCCCGACGGCTACACTTGGGCTTCGGCGCGCGTCCAGCCGACGCAGGAATGGTTCGTGACGAACACCTTTAGCTTCTAAGGGGTGAATGGAGCCCGGTCCCCATTCATAGGGGGGCCGGGCCTCCCAGCTCGTACGTCCGATCATTCCTTTCGCCAAGGCCCGCCAGCAACCGCAGCGGG
>JANMTJ010000510.1:0-6258 GCA_031390295.1 Oleiharenicola sp. | reverse complement strand
GAATCTGCCATTTGCAGTTTGCCCTGCAATATGAGCGCACAATTGCTGCGTTCCCTCTCGTGAAACCAAGCATGACTCAGAACCCATGCCGTCGAGGCACACATATCGGCGATCTGGATTGAAATCTGCATATCCCGCGCGGAATAAGGAGACTGCTTCTTCGAAGGTGCTGAGAGATTGCTGGGATTTCTCAGTGTCGGTTTGCTGGTAAATGTCAGAGCTTGACCAGAACTGCTCGCGCAAAGCGACTGTAGACAGCAATGCTGCGTTGCCAGTCCGAGAAAAAGTAAAACACAATTCCGGATGAAACGAGGGTGTAAGGACGAGTCGCAAGGTCGGATGGTCATCTTGAGTCCAAGGCTCCTCGATAAACTTTGAAAGGTTCATTGCCCGGCAGATTGCGTCTGGTGTGTAGTCTTCTAGGTTCATGGCCTATTAGGTATGATCTGGGGGCCGGGAACCACTCACTCACACCAGCTCGATCAGCTCCTCAGTTGCTGGTACGTCCTTGATGATCTGGCTGGGTTCGGGGCCGACGCCGAGGTAGCGGAGGTTGGGGAGGATCGCGGGCAGTTTGTCGGGGTAGGCGACTTGGATCAAACTGCGGACCATCGCGGCGGTGTAGAGCTGGGCGTTCTTCGGGAGATCGGCGAAGTGGCGGACGCCGGAGATGTCTTCGGCCCAGCCGGGATGCTTCGAGTAAACGGGGCGCAGGGTGCGGCGGATGGCGTCGTTGCGCGGAACGTGGGTGTAGCGTTTGCCGGTGGCGTCTTCGTAGGCGGTGCAGATGAGCAGCTCGGCGGCGCCGCTGAGGGCGTCGATTTTGTTGATCATCAAAACCTGGTAGCCGCCGTAGCGAAGGACGTCACCCTTTTCCACGGCGTCATACCAGCAGACCATGCGCTTGCGGCCCGTGAAGGTGCCGAACTAGATCTGCATGAGCTACTGGCAGAGGGGCAGGGCGTCCTCCATCTGGGTGAGGAAGGTGTGGGTGCCGACCTTGGTGTCGTAGGCCTTGGCGACGGCGAAGGTGTGGATGGGCTGAACGGGGATGTTAGCGCTCTCGAAAAACTCGGGCGTGAAGGTGTGCGAGGCGGTGACGTTGGGCGAGTAGCCATGGCGCTTGTCGAGCCAGTAGGCCTGGCCGAACTCGCCGACGACGCTGTGGCCGGCGGCCAGTTCACGGAGGACGAGCTCGCGCACCTCGCCGATGTGGGCCTTCAACCGCTGGCCGGCGGCCCAGTAAACATCGGTCAGGGTCTTCAGATCGAGAGCGAAGGGAGCGACGTCCTTGAAGCGCGTGAAGTCGAACTCGGCCTTGGTGAACAGACCGGCCTCGATGGCCTCGGCATTGGCCTTGGTCTCGGCGGCGGTGAGTTTCTCGAAAAAGCCGTGCCAGGTATCCTCGTTCACCCGGTAGACGTGCTGGATGGTGCGGCAGGCGCGGTCGGCGCGGTGCGCGAGCCGCCGGGCGAAGAAATTCGGGCCGGCGAGGAAATCGGAGTAGGTCATCTGCCAGTGGCCGGTCTCCTCGCGATAGGCGGGCGAAATGCCGCGGCCGGTGGAGCCGCGGGCTTCCTCGCCGAGGACGCGCACGCGGTAGTCCTCCTCGGCCAGGTCGAGCAGGCGGTGGGTGAGGTCGGTGATCATCGTCCGCTCGTCAATCAGCAGGCGCGAAAAGACCTGATAGCCGCGTTTTTCCAGCGGCAGGGCCTCCCAGAGAAACTTGCGCGGGTCGGCGACCACCCCGGCGCCGATGCAAAGGTGCGGCACATCGGGCATGACGACGCCGGAGGGGAGCAGGTTGAGCTTCAGGCCGCCGGCGGTGTGGCCGGCATTGGCGCCACCGTTGATCTTGAGCACGACGGTAACCGGGGCGGAAGTGCCGCGGAGCTCCTCGGTGATCTCTGGGATGAGGCGGCCTTTGCCCTCGTCACCAAGGGAAATGCCGACATCGGCGATGAGCTGGCTGCGGAAGGGAAGGAGTGGCATGCGGGGCGCAGCCAGGAAAATCCCCGGTTGCGGGTAAGCAGAAACGCGAGCCGCCCGGCAGCGGCAAGGCAAAAGACGGTTTAGGACGGGAAACGTCCGGGTTCGTTTTGTAGCAGGCCTGCAGTGTGGCGAGCAAGTGGTGTGGGCACGCTTCCGCAGGCGTGACGGTTGATGTCAACTAATAGTATACTTAGGATTGGGCGGGACGGCTGCATTGTGCCAACGGGCCACGACGAGGGCGAGCAGGGCGTAGGCGGCACTGGCGAGGTGCGCGCCGGTGGCGACACGGATCGTGGGATCGTCGAAGCGAATCGCGCCGCCGCCCTGGCCGCCGCGATAATACTCGAAGATCAATTCGCCGAGGTAGGCTGCCAGCACGGCCGGCCAGAACCAGTCGGTCCAGTCCTTGCGCCAACCCTGAACAGCCATGTAAA
Organism: Oleiharenicola sp.; assembly: GCA_031390295.1. Lineage (GTDB taxonomy): Bacteria > Verrucomicrobiota > Verrucomicrobiia > Opitutales > Opitutaceae > Lacunisphaera. The sequence continues at coordinate 3,832 of JANMTJ010000510.1, read as the reverse complement.
GAAGCAATCCGAGGTTCACCGCGCTGAGCCCGCCGTAGCGAATGATGGAGGGTTCAAAAAGGTAGATCGAAGAGGAAATGAACAACGGCAAGAGGCACAGGGCGAGCCGCGTGAACCACGGGTATCTGGACTCCATCAGCCAGCCGAGAATGACGAGCAGCCCGGTATCGATGACAAAGTGCGGCCAGCCAAAGTGGACGAAATGTCCGGTCCACACCCGCCAAAGTTCCCCATGGGCAAGGGCGGCACGGTCGTAGAGGAGGGACTGTCGCCAGGCGGGCACCAGTTGCACGAGCAACGCTGCGAGCGCGGCGAGGAGCACCAGCCAGGGCAACCGCAACTGGCGGGCCGGCGGGGTCACGGGCGACGGCGCAGAAGGCGGGTGAGGCCGAGTGAGGCCAGCACCGCACAGAACCACAGGCTGGGGGCGCCGCCGCCACCGCCACCACCCGAGCTGGGCGGAGGTGCAGGTGGCGCGGGAGTGTTGACGGTCAGCGTGGCGCCGGTGCTGGTGGTTGAACCGACAGTGTTGGATACCGTGACCGTGTAGGTGCCCGCCTGACCGGTGGTAACGCCGGAGAGACTGAGATTGGAATTGGTGGCTCCCGCAATGGCGTTGGTGTTGAAGTTCCACTGGTAGCTGAGCGGCTCGGTGCCCGTGGCAGTGACCGAGAAGGAGGCGCTGCCACCGGAGTTCACGGTAAAACTGGACGGCTGGGTGGTGATGGACGGAGCGGTACCGATGATGGTGCCGCCGAAGGCAAGATTCAACGTGATGCCGCCGTTGTCGGCGCCAGCCGTATCCTCGGTATTCTGGACGATGTTGTTGAATCCGTCCACGGCGATCCGGTAGGTTGTGCCGGCGGTGGCATTGAAAGTGACCGTGCTGGCCTGGATGACGCCATCCTCGATGTCGTCGTCGGAGGCAATGCTCGTGAGGCTGCCAACGGACGTGCCGGTGTAGACGGCCAGTGTGGTGTCGTAGTAGCTGCTTTTGCCGTTGGAGAGATCGATTTTCTGGGTCGTGGGATCAACCTTGCCGGTGTCGAGGGTCGCAGTGCCGGAAGATGGTGCGGTCCAGCGCCACCAGACGGAACGGCCGCCGGGGTTGTCGGCATGACGGAGTTCACCTGCTTCCTTGGTGGCGTTGGTGTTGACGCCTTTCACGCTCGTTGTGCTGCCGGCGAGGGTGATGAGGGTGGCGTTGGCGAAAGCGTCATTGGCGGGCATCCCGGGAGGGCCGTAAAGGGATTGGGCCCCCTCAATGTCGTCGGCGGTCATGGTGTCGACGTTGAGACTGATGCGGCTGTTCATGATGGCGTTGACCTGCTGACCCTTCTCATTGGGATGATCGAGACCGAGCACGTGGCCGAGCTCATGGATGGCGACCCGCTGGAGATCGATTGTGTTTTCTGGCAGGCTCGACGGCCTGAATCCCCGATAGGAATCCCAGGTAAAGTTTTTGGTGTTAAAGATGATGTCGGCCTTGGTGCGTTCGTTGCCCCGGCTGAAACCCGTGGTGATGGCCAGGGTGCTGGTGTCAAAATCACGGCCGAAGATCTGGTCGCCAAAGGCCATTTCATTCACGATGTTGTTTTCGTCGGGCGTGCCGGTGGCGAAGGTGGTCTGAAACTGCGCCGAGCCGATCACGCTGTTCCAAGCTTGGGCGGCCGTGCGGGCACTGGTATTGAAATTCGTGCCATCGAACAGGGTGGTGCTGCTCCCGAGCATGATGGTCAGGGGAATATTACCGGCCGGCCACTTGATGGGGATCCCGGTGTTGCTGTTCAGGGTGAAGGTGAAGGCGACGGCCGTGGCCACCGCGCCCAGGCCCAGGCAGGCGAGAACGGTCCGCCGGTGCACGTTACTCGAGGATTTCACGAGCGGAGAACTTGCTGGATTTGCGGATACGGTTGGCGAACTCGGCGGAATTCAGCGGCCGTGCCTTGGGATCGCGGGCCGGGGCTTGGCTAAGGGCGGACTCGGGCCGGGTCAGTTCCTTTTCGCTGTAGAGGAGCTGGCCATCGCTGCGCATGACCTGATCCTGGCCGGTGCGCTTGTCGCGGCGCACCGGGAAGTAGCCGTGGCTCATGCCGACGAGGGGGATGATCTGCCGACCATTGCCCTTCACAAAGAGGATGCTTTCCTGACCCACGGTGAATTTAGGGGCACCCTCGATGGTCATTTCCCGGTCATCCACGCGACCGCCGACCAGATCGAGCACGAGCGGCGAGGGCGGGGTGCCCTTGATGACTTCCTTCACATCGAGCTCGATCAGGGTGCCGATATAGCGGCTGCCGGGCTTCTCCGGATTGTCCCGCCACTGGGAGGTGACGGACTTGACCACGGCCCGGACGATATAGTCGGATTTGCCCACCATGGTGTCGAAATCTTGGGCGATGATCGTGGTGGCCCGGGCCGCGGGCAGCAGGGTGAGCAGCGCAAACGCCGCCAGCCACCGGGGTAAACAACAGCGTTTCATAAAGGGGTGAGAGTCTTGGCCCGTTGTTTTGTTTCAGTAAAATCAACCGCCGCTGCGGGTGGCAACCTCGATGACATCGTGCGGGGAGGCTTCCTTCTGGCCGGCGGGAGTAACCCTGACATACCGGGCCTTTTTCCGCAACTGGCCAAGGTCCTTGGCGCCGAGGTAGCCCATGCCGCTCTGGACGCCGCCCATGAGGCTGGAGAGCACGTCGTCCACCGAGCCGGAGACCTCCTTGAGGGCCTCGATGCCCTCGGCGGCCACCTTGCGGACCGTGTCGTTCTTGTCGTGGCCGTAGCGGGCGGCGGAACCGGCTTTCATGGCGGCATGCGAGCCCATGCCGCGGTATTGTTTGTAGAGCTTGCCCGAGATTTCCATGATCTCGCCCGGCGCCTCGCGGCAGCCGGCGAGCAGGCCGCCGAGGATGACGGCGTCGGAGAGGGTGAGGGCCTTGACGATGTCGCCCGACTTGGTGATGCCGCCATCGGCGATGAGGCGGACGCCCTTCTTCGCCGCCCCGCGGCCGGCGACATGGAGCGCGGTGAGCTGGGGGATGCCAACGCCGGCCACGATACGGGTGGTGCAGATCGAGCCGGGGCCCTGGCCGATCTTGATGGCGTTGGCGCCGCAATCGGCAAGGAACCCGACGCCTTCGCCGCTGGTGACGTTGCCGGCAATGATGGTGAGTTGCGGGTAGGCCTTGCGGATGAGTTTCACCACGTCGCCGACGCCGGCCGTATGGCCGTGGGCGGTCGAGACGGCGACGGCGTCCACCGACTCGTGAACCAGCTCGTCGACGTGGGTGATGATCTTGTCGCGGTCGAGTTCGCCATTGGCCTTGCGAACGGGGGAGATGGCGGCGCCGACGACGAGACGGAACTGGCCGTCGCGGGCGGGCTTGCGGCGGGACTTGGCCTCGCCGGTGATCCGTTCGATGTCGGAGAAGGTGACGAGGCCGCGCAGGTGGTCGTGGTCGTCGACCACGAGCATTTTGTGAATACCGATGTGTTCGGCGAAGAAAGCGTCGGCGGCCTTGATCGGGTCGGGCCTCAGGGCGCGTTCGTGGACGGTGCGGATGCTGGCCCGGGGGACCATGGCCTCGACGACCTTCTTGGTCCGGTAACGGTCGCGCACCGTGCTGCCGGGGAGGAGGCCGATGAGTTTGCCGGACTGGTCGAGGACGGGGAAGGTGCGGAATTCAAAACGCCGTTGCTCGATGAGCTGGAGGACGTCGCCGACCGTGTCATCGGGCCCGACGGTGATGGGGTCCTGGATGAGGCCGTGAACGTGGCGCTTTACGCGGGCGACCTCCTTGATCTGGTCCTTGGCGGGCAGGTTGTAATGGATGAG
>JANMTJ010000457.1:0-8568 GCA_031390295.1 Oleiharenicola sp. | reverse complement strand
AACAACTGGCAGGGACCCAGCCCCTACCATCGTGGTACAGGATGTGATGATTTCTCCGCTTAGCAAGCAACGGATAATAAATATGCTATTCATTGTCATTCAGCAGATAATAAGTAGTTGAAGACCCCATATACCTTCCTGTTTTGGCAGGAAAATCTCTGACTATTCCGTATGTTTTTACAATTCGGAGCTCACGGCGCGGTGGCGGGCAGATCCCGAAACTAAAGGTCGCCTGTGCCTCGAAGTCTGTCCCTATGGCGGGCACCTCCCGTCCCATGAAAATCAAGTCGGCCATCTTCGAAACCAGCGCCCCTTCCCTGCCGACCTGCCCGCGCCTGGCGTTGCCCGAATTTGCCTTCATCGGCCGCTCCAACGTGGGCAAATCCTCATTGATCAACCTCCTGGCGGAGCAGCGCGACCTCGCCCGGGTCTCGGACCTGCCGGGCAAGACGCAGCTGATAAATTTCTTCACGATCAACAAGAACTGGCGCCTGGTGGATCTGCCCGGCTACGGCTACGCACATGTGGCCAAGACCAAGCGGGCCGACTTCAACGAGGCGGTCGCCGACTACATCGAGGGTCGCGAGAATCTCCGCAGCGTCTTTGTCCTGATCGACTCGCGCCTCCCGCCGCAGCAGCTCGACGTGGATTTCCTCGGCTGGATGACCGGCACCAAGGTGCCCTTCGTGCTGGTCTTCACCAAGACCGACAAGCTGTCGCGCTCGCAGGCCCAGAACAACATCGCGAATTTCCGGCAGACCGTGTTCGCCGGTCTCGATCCCGCGCCCCCGGTCATCGCCACCTCGGCGAAGACCAAAACCGGGCGGACGGAAATCCTGCAGCATATAGCGCAGATCTTGTCCGCGCGCTGACCGTCAAGTCAGGCTTGCTGGCGGCAGTCTGCTGGCTAGCCTGTCGGTTTGTCCCACCGACTCATGGCTGCTGACCCCATTGGCAAACGCTACCTCGGCAACATCGGGCTCCAGCTTTGGACCGTGCGCAACCAGCTGGAGCAGGACCTGCCCGGCACGCTCCGCGCCGTGAAAGCCGCCGGCTATGCCCAGATCGAGCTCATGCGCACGCTCAATGCACGCGATTTCCTGCCGCACGCCCGGGAACTCCGCCTCGGGATCAGCTCGGCCTTCATCGACTGGGACGCCCTCGTGAAACCCGCCGCCACCAGCGCCGCCGCCCTCACCGAAACGGTCAGGCTCGGGCGTGAGATCGGGCTGAAATATCTCGTCTTCGGTTACATTGACAAAGGCAGCCGGGAGACCATTGCGCAGATGAAAGGCCATGCCGCCGCGGCCAACGCGTTTGGCCGCCAGTGCCGCGACGCCGGCATCCAGCTTTGCTACCACCACCACTCCTTTGAGTTCGGTCCGCTGGAGGATGGCCGGACCACCGGCTGGGAAATCCTGGTGCATGAACTCGATCGCGACCTGGTGAAGTTCGAGCTCGATGTTTTTTGGGCCGCCATCGGCGGCCTTGATCCCGTCAAGGTTCTGCAGGACCTGCGCGGCCGCGTGGCGCAGGTCCACCTCAAGGACCTGCAGGCCGGCACCCCCCGAAATTGGGATGAGGGCGCCGTGCCCCCCGAAGCCTTCAAGGAACTTGGCCAGGGCGGCCTCGATCTGAAGAAAATCATCGAAACCTGCGCCGCCACCGGCGTGGAACAATGCCATGTCGAGCAGGACCAATCACCCGACCCGCTGGCCAGCATTGCCACCAGCGTGAACTATCTGCGCCGCGGCGCCTGACCCTTTTCTCCCGCAACCCACAACCAACCCCCCAACATGTCATCCCGCATCCCCTGCCTCACCTTCACCCTCACGCTCGCTCTCGTCGGTGCCACCCTTGGCTCCGCCGCCGAGGCGATCCGCATCCGCGCCGGCACCACGGCCAAGCACACCGATGAAAACGGCGTGGTCTGGCTCGCCGACACCGGCTTCGACGGGGGCGACACTGTCGACCGCACGGGCATCATCGTGGCCAACACCAAGACCCCGTCGCTCTACTCGGCCGAGCGCTACAGCATGAACGGCTTCACGTATCCCGTGGCCAATGGCAAATATACCGTGAAACTCCATTTCGCCGAGACCTACGATGGCATTGGCGGGGTCGGCAACCGCGTGTTTGGCTTCAATGTCGAGGGCAAGGAATTCAAGGACTTCGACGTCACCGCCAAGGCCGGCGGGGACATGAAGGCCTATGTCGAGACCGTCGCGGTGGAGGTCAAGGACGGCAAGCTGGACATCAGCTTCACCAGCAAGGTTGAGAATCCCGAGATCAACGCGCTCGAGATCATCCCTGCGGGTTAAGCGGAGGTTTCTGTCACGGTGGCGGCAGGTTCTGCCGCCACCAGCCAGGCCACCCCGGCCAAAGCCAGCGCCTCGAACACGCCTGCGAGTTCGAAGGCGCTTTTCATTTCCACGCTGCGCGGGATGTGCAGCAGCAACATCCACAGGAAAATCATCACGCCGGCCAGCCGGCCCGCCAGCCGGCGTGTCGCCGGCAGCCAGACCCCGAGTCCGCCCGCCAGCAGGGCCACGGCGCTGAAATAACTCCAGAAACGCTGGTTCGGTGGAATCCAGGCCGGCACCAGGGTGTCGACGAAACCGGTGTATTGGAAATGCGCCCACCCGCAGACCAGGAGAAAGAACCCCAGGAGACCGGCGGCCACCCAGGACCTTTTCTCGCCGGGCCAGCCAAGGAGGAGGGCCCCGCCCAGCAGGGCAAGGAGCTTGGCCGGATTGGCCAGCGCGCCGGAATTCGCGGCCAGCTCGGGCAGTCGGAAGCCGAAAACGGCCAGCAACAGCACCGCCAGGCCCGCCGCCGCCGTGCGCATCTGGTAGCCCGTGAGGATCGCCGCACCGATCAAAATGAGTGCTGCCCCGGACACCACCGCCCCGGCCGGCTGCATCTGGACCCAATCCGGCAGCTTGGGCACGATCCGGACAAAGCCGGTGTTGATCACCTGCATCAGCCCGGTGGCGGCCACAGCCAAGCCCAGGCAGGGAGCGCCGGCACGGGGTAGGATGTCCATGGCGGGCTGAACACCGCCCGGACTGAAATCCCTTCAACCCCGGGTCAGGAACCTTATTTCCCCTCCAACGGGGTTTCCACCGCCCCGAGCACCTTGATGTCGCCCATCTCGACCTTGCCCGTCGGATTGAGCCGGCGCACCAGGCCCTTGCTGTCGCGGCCGAAAAACCGCGAGGCAAACATGCTCATGTTCGGCAGCGCGGCGGTGAAGTGGTTGCCGCGGGTCGGGATATTGTAGCGGACCGACCAGAGCGGGACCAAGTGCTTGCTTTGCCAGGCCGTCTTGAAATCAAAGGCCGTGAGGATCACGAAGTAGCGCCCTTCCTCCACGTCGGCGATGAGATCCTCGTAGAGGGTGCCATGGATGCCCATCCCCTGGACATTGTGGTGTGTCGCCAGGGCTTCGCTGTAGCCGAGCAGGGCGGCGCTTCTGAAATTGCCCCGGTCGCGCTGCCGGTTGACATCGTCAACCTGGGACGCGTTGTTATCCCAATCAGTCCAATCGGCGACCGAACGCATGTTACCGTCGAAGGTGCCACCGGAATTGTAGCCGGCGGTCGCGCCCCAGGTGACATAGACCAGCAGGTCGGTATCGTCGGGATCCGTCGCGGCGATGTAATTCTGGCGGGTGAACGCGGGGCTGATCAGGCGGACCACCTGCTGGAACGTGGCGTCATCCACCGATTTGTCCCTCATGTGCCCCAGCAGCGGGCCGCCGTTGGCAAAGGCAAAGGTCTCGGCCTTGTAGTTGCCGAGCACGGAGGGTGTCCGGGCGTAGTCATTGTAAACTTTGGACAAGACTGACGTTTCTTCGTTTTCAACTTTGGCGGACCACGCCGAGGTGGCCGCCATGCAAGCCACCGTCGTAAACAAACCAAGGCGGGTTTTCATGGGTATTGGGGGTGCGTCGAACCTGGTTTGACCGGCGGAAAAGACAAGAGTTCAAAATTCCTTTGCGGGCTCCCTCCGCACCGCGTTCCACTGGCCTTGCCTGCGCTTTACGCGGTCCCGGACGGATCACGGCCAGCGGGTTCACCCTTGCTTTTTCACCCCGGCGACAAACACCGGACTGCCCGCCGGCAGCGGTCAGCCGCGCGGTCCAGCCCAATGACGTCAGCAAAAGCCGGTGCGGAAGTTCATGGTGATTCGGGGCTGGTCGGCAGCTTGATCGGTTGGGATCGGCAGACGAGGCCGGCGTCATCTAACTTTTGACTGTCTGGCTCCGGTACCCTTTCCTGATCCCATGTCCTACCCCCGGCTCTTCCTGTCGCGTATCCTTTGCAGCGCCGCCCTGTCGTTGCTTGTCACCGGCCTGCGCGCCGCCCCGGCCGTGCCCCGGCTGGAGTCCCCCGATGGCAACATCGTCGTGGCAATCAAGGTGGCGGACCGCCTCACTTACGACGTGCTCTACGAGGACCGTGCGCTGCTGCACAACTCCACCCTTTCCCTCAAGGTGGACGGTGCCACCCTGGGACTTGCGCCGAAGCTCAAGTCCGTCACGCCGCGGCGCCATGACGCCACCCTCGCCCCCGTCGTCCGCCAGAAGTCCGCCACCGTGCGCGAGAACTACCACGAGCTGCGGCTGGAGTTCGACGGCGGCTATGCCGTCACGTTCCGCGCCTACAACGAGGGCGTCGCCTACCGGTGGGAGACCGCCTTGCCCGCGGCCGGGGTCAAGGTGTTCGCCGAGGAGGTCGCGCTGAATTTCACCGGCAACCATTTCGCCTGGTTCCCGGAGGAGCAGGGCTTCTTTTCCCACAACGAGCGCCTCTTCCTGCCCCGCGCGCTCGGTGACCTTGAGCCCAGGAATCTCGCCAGCCTGCCCATCGTCGTCGATGCCGGTGGCATCAAGGTCGCGCTGGCCGAGTCCGACCTTGAGGATTACCCCGGCCTGTGGTTCACCGGCACCGGCGGCAACGGGCTGGCGGGCACGTTTCCGCCCTACGCGCTCAAGGAAAGCCTCTCGGGCGACCGCAACCTGAGTGTCAGCGAGACCGCCGGCTACCTCGCCGTGACCAAGGGCACCCGCACCTACCCGTGGCGCATCCTCGGCATCGCGCGGAACGACCGCGACCTGCTCACCAACCAGCTCACCTGGCTGCTGGCCTCGCCCTCGCGCGTGGCCGACCCCTCGTGGATCAAGCCCGGCAAGGTCGCGTGGGACTGGTGGAATGCCAACAATCTCACCGGCGTGGACTACAAGACCGGCATCAACACCGCCACCTACAAATCCTTCATCGATTTCGCCGCGAAGAACGGCCTCGCCTACATCGTGCTCGACGAGGGCTGGTACAAATTGGGCAACATCCTCGAGACCGCGCCGGACATGGACATCCCGGAGCTCATGCGCTACGGCAAGGAGAAGGGCGTCGGCATCATCCTCTGGGTTGTCTGGAACACCCTGGATGCCCAGCTCATTCCCGCCCTCGACCAGTTTGCGCAGTGGGGAGCGGCCGGCATCAAGGTGGACTTCATGCAGCGCAGCGACCAGGCCGTCATCAACTATTACCACCGCCTGAACCGGGAGGCCGCGGCGCGCCATCTGCTCACGGATTATCATGGCGCCATCCAGCCCGCGCTCATGACCCGCACCTGGCCCAACCAGCTCTCGACCGAGGGCGTGCGCGGCCTCGAATGGAACAAGTGGAGCGCCCACATCACGCCCGAGCATGACGCCACCCTGCCGTTCACCCGCCAGTTCCTCGGGCCGATGGACTACACCCCCGGCGCCATGCACAACGCCAACCGCGACGGCTTTGCCTACAACCATTTCCGGCCCATGAGCCAGGGCACCCGCTGCCACCAGCTCGGCCTCTACGTCGTCTTCGAGAGCCCGCTGCAGATGCTCGCCGACACCCCGACCAACTATGAGCGCGAGCCCGACGCCATGGCCTTCCTCCGCGCCGTGCCCAGCGTGTGGGACGAGACCCGCGTGCTCGACGCCCGCCTCTCCGACTACGTGCTCACGGCCCGCCGCAGCGGTTCGGACTGGTTCGTCGGCGCCATCACCGACTGGACCGCCCGCGAGCTCGACGTCGATCTCTCTTTCCTCCCCGCCGGCACCTTCGAGCTCACCGAGTGGCGCGACGGCGTGAATGCCGGCCGCCACGCCGAGGACTTCCGGAAGGCGACGCAAACGGTGACCAACACCACCAAGCTTCGCATCAGCCTGGCTGAAGGCGGCGGCTGGGCCGCGCACATCAAGGCGAAAAGGTAGGGGCCGTTGCCTTCAACGGGCCCGGGCGGTTGGGACAACCACCCCTAGCCCCGCTTCACCCCGGCCACGAACACCGAGCTGCCCGCGGGCAGCGGCCAGCCGTGTTTCGTCCACGCGTGTTCCAGCCAAGCCATCGCCGAAAAGACCGCCTCGATGGGCGCGGGATACAACTGCACGTCGCTCGTCGGCCGCGCCGGGGGGAATAATTTTCTCCGCACCACCACCAGCGGCAGCGCCAGCATGTTCGCATAGCTGGCGAAAACCACCTCGAGTCCGGCCTGTCGGAACAGCGCGACCAGCTCTGGCCGGGTGAAACGGTGTTTCGATTCCACCGCGTCATCGTGGTACGACCACAGCCACCGGTAGGCCGGTTCGTTCACCAACACCACGCCGCCCGGCCGCACACAGCGTGCAAATTCGCGCAGCGCCGCCGCCGGGTCCTCGACATGGTAGAGTACATCTCCCGTCACAATCGCCTCGAAAGTCCCGTCGCCAAATGGCAGCGCCGTGATGGAGCGCTCGATGATCTCCGACCCGGTGCGCTCCCGCGCCAGCCTGCACGCCACGGGCGAAAGATCCACGCCGGTCAGCTGCCAGCCCGGCCGGGACCGCTGCGACCGGATGAATCCGCCCGTGCCGCATCCGGCATCAAGCACGCGGACCGGACCCGCGGGCAGCAGCCGGGCCAGCCAGTGCGCCAGCCGGCGGTGCAGCGCGCGGAAATACCACATGCGGTCCTCGGTCTCGGCGAGTTTGCGGTATTCGTCGATTTGCATGGCGCGGTTCGCAGTGTCCGCATCCGTCCCCGGGTGGCGACGCCAAATTTGCCCCGCCGTCATTCCCAACCCCTGCTTGCCAATCCACCCGCGTCGCACCCCACTCTGCGTGCCCCACCGGAGATGAGCCCCCCATCACCGTTTCACCCCGACCCTTTGCGCCCGACCCGGGTGCGCTACCGCGTCGTCGGCCTCGTGATCCTCCTCGGCATGGTCACCTACCTCGACCGCGTGTGCATTTCCGCGCTGGCCCCGCACATCATGGCCGATCTCGGGTTGGACAAGGTGCAGATGGGCTACGTGTTCAGCGCCTTCGCGCTGGCCTACGCGATTTTCGAAATCCCCACCGCCAAGATGGCGGACCGCCGGGGTACCCGGGTGGTGCTCGCGCGCATCGTCACCTGGTGGTCCGTGTTCACCCTCGCGACCGCCGCCGCGATGAACCACACGATGCTGCTGGTCGTGCGCTTCCTCTTCGGGGCCGGCGAGGCCGGGGCCTGGCCCTGCATGGCCCGCACCTTCTCCCGCTGGATTCCCGAGCACGAGCGCGGCCGGGTGCAGGGCATCTTCTTCGCCGGCGCCCACCTGATGGGCGGCCTGACCCCGATGATCGTCACCGCCCTGCTGGTTTTCCTGCCGTGGCGCCTGATCTTTGTCTGCTTCGGCCTGGTGGGATTCGGGTGGGTGCTGGTCTGGTCCCGGTGGTTCCGCGATGAGCCGGCCGGGCACCGCGAGGTCAACGCGGCCGAGTGCGCCCTGATCGAGGCCGGTCGCGGCGCCCCGGGTGCGCATGTGGGCGGCTGGGCCTACTGGAAGAAACTGCTCACGAACCGCAATGTGCTGGCGCTTTGCGTGATGTATTTCCCCAACAGCTTTGTGTTCTACTTCTGCATCACCTGGCTCCCGACCTACCTGAAGGAGCAGCATGGATTCGAGACCGCCACCGCCAATGCGCTGTCCGGCCTGCCGCTGCTGCTGAGCGTCACCGGCGACCTGTTCGGCGGCCTGATCACGGACAAGGTGACCGCCCGCTTCGGCCTGCGGCACGGCCGGAGCACAGTCGGGGTCGTTTCCTACCTGATCGCAGCCGGCTGCCTGTTTGCCGTGCCGTTCAGCCCGCACCCCGTTCTCGCCGCCGTTCTGATCGCCCTCGCGGTGGCGGCGACGATGCTGTCGCTCGCCGGGGCGTGGGCCGTCTGCATGGACGTGGGCCGGGAGCATACCGGCACCGTGGGCGCCGCGATGAACACCGCCGGCCAGATCGGCGCGCTCCTCTGCCCCCTGCTCGTGGCCTACACGCTGAAGTGGTTTGGCAATTGGAATATCACCATCTATGTCATGGGGGTGCTCTTCCTGAGCGGGGCCGTCGCGTGGCGGATCATCGACCCGCGGAAGCCCGTCTTCGCCAGCCCGGCGCCAACCACCTCCCCATGACCGCCCGTCTCCTGTTTCTCTGTCTCTCCAGCCTGCCGCTCGCCGCCGCGGACTCCGCCGTCTGGCGGCCGTTCTCCGCGGACAGCCCGTGGAACC
>JANMTJ010000433.1:0-4078 GCA_031390295.1 Oleiharenicola sp. | reverse complement strand
GTCCAGGTTCATCACGATGTTCGGCGCGACCTGGTTCTTCACCGCCATCGGCACATCGGCGATGTCGGTCGAAGCGGCCTGAACGGTCTGCGACAGCTGGCCGAGGACGAAGCTCGCCAGAGTGGCCAGCACGGCCGCCTTGCGTAAGAAGGTCTGCGTTTTCATAACGTCTCCATTGAGATGGCTAGCGAGTCAGGATCGCTTGCACCATGCTTGTCGTGTTGCGCGGGCCGGTCACCCGCACCGTGACGCGGTAGTAAGTGGTGGTCGCCCCGGTGAACTGGGTGCCGTGCGCTTTCTTCGTGCCGCCGCCGGTGCCGGCGTCGGCAAAGCACTTGCCCTCGATATCGGTCACCGGCGGCGGTCCCTGGCACAACCGGTCGATCACGACTTTCACCGTGTTCCCCGTCGAGGTGGCGGCATCAGGCACATTGGTCCAGTTGATCGCGGTCGCGCTGCCGCCCGCGCCGTACTCCTTGGTGGTCGGCACGCCGCTCGCGTCGTCCTCGCGGCGGGTGGGGTAGTACCAGTAGGTACCCGACCCCGTCGGCGTCACCACGTTGTCGAGGGTGGTCGCGACGATCGTCGGCAGCGCGCCGGCGGCGGCCTCGACGCCGAGGTCGGCTGCTTGTAGCGTGCTTTGCTTGAAGGCGAGGTTACCCGAGATCACGTTGGAGGTATCCACCGAGCGCACCAGCGCGATGCCAGCCATCGTCAGCGCGACCAGCACGATCAGCGCGATGAACAGGACGACGCCGGACTGCTTCTTCATACGCCCCATATGATGTTCCGCAGCGGAATGGTGGTGTGGTAGACCTTGTAGCGATACTGCCGGTCGCTGGCGCTGAGGGCAATGGCGCCGCCGTTGCCGACGGTGCCGCCGCTCCACAGCACCAGCGTCGCCGGGCTGACGCTTTCGCGTTCGTTGCTCTCGGCGCGCGCGACGACGGCAAGCCGGATCGCGATCACCTGCTCCGCGGCGGTCGGCGCAGGGGTATTCACGAACGGCAGGTCGACGTAGCCGTCCGCGTTCGTGTCCTTGCCGTACAGCGCCTTGATGGCGAAGATGCCGTTCACCAGCGCCACCGGGTTGGTGGCGCTGTCGACCAGCGTCCGGTCGCGCATCATCAAACTGTTGTTCTGCACGAAGTACTCGCGGTTCACCATGCTGCCCATGTTGGTCACCCTGGCGCCGGCGCCGTAGCCGCCCGCCGGGAAGAGGGTGTGGCCGCCGGGGAGGTTCCAAACGGAGGCAGGGTTGTGCGCCAGGTTCCACGTCGACCCAGTCTTCTGTCCGTCCTGGGTGGCTTCCGCCAGCGTGCAGGCCCTGGGGGGGCTGGCGGGAGGGCTGTCCGATACCATAAACAGATTACCCTGTACGAAGCCATCGCCGTTGGTCACATTGAGAATCGTCGACGAAGACGGCATCGGAGACGAAATGGACGTCGGGATATTGGCGAACGCCGAGGTGCTGTACAGGGTGACCAGTTTGTCGGTGCCCGCGGCGGGACTGTCCAGCGTGATGACCACCGGCAGCATGGTCCACGTCGTTTCCGGGGTCGCCCAGGTCTCGTTGGAGACATTGATCGTCGTGCAACCCAGCCCGACCAGGCCGAGGCCTGACATGCGCACGTCTCGCTCCATGGTGTAGAGGGCGATCAGGCCGTTCTCCTGGGCGTCGGCGGCGCCGGAGGTCGTGCGTTTCTGTCCCAGGAACAGGGTGAACACCTGCATCATGATCATGATGCCCAGCATGCCGATGGTCATCGCCACCATGATCTCGATCAGGGTGAAGCCCTTCGAGCGGCCGGCGATTCGTTGGTGCGTTTTCATGCCCGCGTCCTTTTTCTCAAGCCTGGATCTGCGCCACGGTGACGTGCCGGCTGGGGGCCGATTGGCCGGGTTTTTGCCAGCAGATGGTCACCGTGATGACGTTGCCGGCGCCGACGATGACCTGGGTCATCGCCGCGCTCGCCCCGGGCAGCGAGTCGATCACGGTGCCGGCGGTGCCGGAGGCGCCGAGCCAGGCCGTGACGTTCGCATTGGACGACGCACTGCCGCTAAAGGTGCACGACGTGCCGCCGGTGGTCGCGTTGTGAGCGTAGCCCGCCAGATTCGTCGGGTTGTCGGCCCACATCTGGCCGATGATCTGGTTACTGAGGAAGGCGGCGTCGGTGCGGTATTTCGCGTCGGCGGTGTTCTTGACCGACACCGCCTGCAGGCCGACGAGGGCGAGGATGCCTACGGAAAAAATCAGGATGCCGATCAAGGCCTCGAGCAGCATGGCGCCGCGCTGCGCGGCAGGGGAGCGGGTCAGCATTTTCTCGGATCGCCGGTGGTGGTTACGCTGGGGTCGCACATGCGCACGCTGCCGCCGGTGGAGACCATGATGCGCAGCTCGCGGCTCTTGTCGGCGGAGATGGCGCCGTTGTCGATGTCCACCTGCGTCAGCAGATTGGTGGCGTCGGCATTGGCGGTGGTGCGGCCGAGGGAATTGAATGTCACCTTGGTGGCCGCGCTCGGGGTGCGGGTCACGGTGAGAAGGTCGGTCCCGCCCTCGGCCGCGCTGCGGCTCTGGACCGTCTCGCCGGTGCTCGGCACGGTCACCGCCCAGCTCGAGCCGGCGGTGAAGGCGAACTGGACGTTCACGTTGCGGCGCACGGCATCGGCGCGCGCGAGCTGCATTCCCGAGAGAACCGATTCAGAAGCAGTGCGGATCTTGGTGTTGGCGATCCAGGTCTGGAACTCGGGCAACGCAACCGCGGTCAGCACGCCGATGAGCGCGACGCCGATCAACATCTCCGTGAGCGTCAGGCCGCGCTGGCGCGCGGCGGAGCGCAGACGCAGATTCAGCACGAGCCACCCTTGCGCGTGGTCCAGCAGCCCGCATTGCTGACCCAGCCGCCGAGGGCAATGGTCGACCCGGCCGTCACTGTGCTCGTCTTGGTATTGGTTTCGTTGATACTGTAGGCGAGGCCGGCAATGTCCAGATTGGACTTGGCCGTGGCGGTGATTGTGTAGGTGGTGGCCGTCGGCGCCGGGTTGCACGCATAGTCGAAATAGCGTGCATCCTGCCCGGTTGGCATCGCGCCCGTTACGATGGTGGGAGAAGTGCAGGCGTTGAGATACGTGCGATTGTCCTGGAAGTACTGCTCCATCTTCACCCGGACGTTGGACAGGTTGCTGGTCGCCTCGGGGACCTTGCTGCGGCGCAGATAGTCGGTGTACGACGGGTAGGCAAAGGCGGCGATCGTGCCGATGATCGCCAGCACCACCAGCAGCTCGATAAGGCTGAACCCCTTCTGCAGAATCATGGACGCGTCCTTTGTGTGCGGTTGTTACGCCCGCCACTTGCTCTGCGTATTGTCCGCGCCGCCCCGGGGCACGCAACAAGCGCCGGACGGGCGGGCGAAAAACCAGAACGAAAGGCGGATCCGAGGGGGAGGAACCGTGACGCAGTTCCTCTCCCGCCTAGATTCCATACTACTACTAACGGCGCGCCAGCTCGCGCGGCAGGGTAAACGCGACGTGCTCCGCGGCGCCTTCAAGCGGGCGCACGCTCTTCGCGCCAAGCTGCCGCAACCGCTCGATCAGTTCGTTCACCAGCGGTTCCGGCGCCGAGGCGCCGGCCGTGACGCCGACGCGCGGCTTGCCCGCGAGCCACTCGGGTCTCAGATCCGCGGCGCTGTCCACCATGTGGGCCTCGACGCCCATTTTCTCCGCCACCTCGCGCAGCCGGTTCGAGTTCGAGCTGTTGGGCGAACCCACCACGATTACCACGTCGCAAAGCGGCGCCATGAACTTCACCGCGTCCTGGCGGTTCTGGGTCGCGTAGCAGATGTCGTCGCGCTTGGGCCCCCGGATCGCCGGAAATCGAGTGCGCAGCGCGGCGACGATCTGCGCCGCGTCGTCCACCGACAGCGTGGTCTGGGTCACATAGCACAGGCGTCCGGGATCGCCCACCGCGAGCCGCGCCACGTCCTTGAGCGTCTCCACCAGGTGCATGCCGCTCCCCGACTGGCCCATGGTGCCTTCCGCCTCGGGGTGGCCGCGATGGCCGATCATCACCACCTCATTG
>JANMTJ010000397.1:0-4890 GCA_031390295.1 Oleiharenicola sp. | reverse complement strand
CAGGTGGTGGCGCTGTGGCTCGACCGGCCGCTGGCCGAGAACCTCCGGATCGCGCAGACCAGCGGCCACAGCCGCTACCCCGTCTGCTCCGGCTCGCTCGACCAGGTCGCGGGCATGCTCCTGGTCCGCGAATGGCTCTGGCAGATCTCGGTCCTCGGGGCCGAGGCATCGTTCGAGCCGCTCATGCGGCCGGCCCTGTCGTTCACCTTGCAGACGCCCATCCACACCATGATCGAGCGCTTCCGCTCGGCCCGCAGCCATCTGGCTGTCGTGCTGGACGACAAGCAGTCGCTGGCGGGCATTGTCACCTTTGAGGATGTGCTGGAGGAGATCGTCGGCGACATCCGCGACGAGACCGACATCGAGAGCGGCCCGATTTATGAGCGCACCGCGCAAGCCATCACGGTCAGCGGCTCGCTCACCCTGCGCGAGCTGCAGGCCGAGACCGGCTGGCCGCTCGAGTGGACCCCGCGCGAGACGGTCGCGACCTGGACGGGGCGGCACTTCGGCCGGGTGCCCAAGCGCGGCGAAGCACTCACCGTGGGGGAATACCGGCTGGATGTGCTGGAAGCCAACGCGGAGCGGGTGCGCCGCATCCGCGTGACCCGGCTCGGGCCCGGCGGCACGAATTCACCGATGTGAACACGACGTGGCTGACTGTTCTCGCCGCGTTCACCCTGCTGATCTGGCTCGGAGCCGCGCTGATCGTGATGAGGGGCAACCGCCGGCTGCGCCGGCTCGCCACCCTGGTCGCGCCCGTCCCCACGGCCTGGCCGCGCGTCAGCCTGGTCCTGGCCGCGCGCAACGAGGGCGCGACGGTCCGCACCGCCGTGCCCACCATGCTGGCCCTCGACTACCCCGCCCTCGAGCTCATCGCCGTCAATGATCGCTCGGAAGACGACACCGGGGCGGCGCTGGACCGGCTGGCCGCCGCGGACCCGCGGCTGCGCGTGGTGCACGTGCGTGAACTGCCCGGCGGCTGGATCGGCAAGAACCACGCGCTCCACACCGGTGCCGAACAGGCCACCGGCGATTGGATTCTCTTCACCGATGCCGACATCCATTTCGCGCCGGATGCGCTCCGGCGGGCCATCGCCTACGCCCGGGCGCAGACCATTGACCACCTCGCCGCGGTGCCGCAGTTGAGCGAACACGGCCACCTGCTCGGCATCTGCGTCAACGCCTTCAGCTTCGCCTTCACCGTGGGCCTCCGGCCGTGGCGCATCCCCGACCCGCGCAGCCCGGCGCATGGCGGCGTGGGCGCCTTCAACCTCGTGCGCACGGTCACCTACCGGAAGCTTGGCGGCCACAAGCGGTTGTCCTTCCGACCCGACGACGACATCAAGCTGGGCAAGCTGATGAAGGCCGGCGGATTCAGCGAACTGGTGCTGGGCGCCGGGGCCCTCTCCGTCGCGTGGTATGATTCGGTCGGGGCAATGGTTCGCGGGTTGACAAAAAACGCCTACGCCGGGGCCGACTACCGTTTCTGGGTGCCGCCGCTCGGGGTCGCCGCCCTGGCCGCGGGTTACCTCTGGCCCGTGGCCGCGCTTATTCTCACGCGCGGTGACGCATGGTGGCTCAACGCCGGCAGTGTCGTCGTGATGCTCGGGCTCGGCTGCGACCAGACCCGGTTTGCCGGCGGCCGGTGGTGGCATGGATTGTTCCTGCCGCTGGGTATGGCGATCTTCGCCTACATCCTGCTCCGTTCCCAAGCCGTGACCCACTGGACGCGCGGCATCACATGGCGCGGCACGCATTACCCGCTGCACGAGCTCAAGGCCAACCGGCTGTGACACCGTCCGGCCGGTTTTGCGTTCGACCCCGGTGGCGGGCGCGATTTGATCGGCCCCCTCTGCCATGAACCAGTCCACCACCCGCCGCACCTTCCTTGCCACCGCTGCCACCCTCGGAGCCGCCGCCGCGGCCTCCGCCGCTTCCATGAACACCCCCCCGATCCCCAAACTCGTCCACCACGTTTTCTTCTGGCTGAAGCAACCCGACTCGAAGGCGGATCTCGCCCAGCTCCTCGCCGGTATCCGCGGCCTCGCGCAGATCGAGACCGTGCGCAGCAGCCATGTCGGGGTCCCGGCCAGCACCGAGAAGCGCGATGTCGTGGAGAACAGCTACAGCGCCTCCGAACTCCTCACCTTCGACGACGTCGCGGGGCAGAACGTCTATCAGGCGCACCCGCTGCACCAAAAGTTCGTGGCCGACTGCTCCCACCTCTGGAGCAAGGTCGTGGTGTTCGACTCGATCTCAGCCTGAGGGCGGGTGCGGGGATCACTTTCCCCGGTGGAACATTTCCGGGGCGACCACCATGACGGCGGGCTCCCGCCCCTGGCTCCAGACCAGCAGGAGGCCGCGCGGTTCGTCGAGCACGACATATTCGTCCTGGCCGCAGGTGAAATCCTTGCCGGCGAACCGGTATTTCTCGCCCGGCGGCACGATCCGCTTGGTCGGCGAGTCCTCGTAGGGAACCAGCTGCCCCTCGATGAAGGTCATGACGGTCTTCCGGGAAAACACCGCCCGCTTGATCGGTTTGAGGCCTTCCGCGATGGACCGGCCGTTGGCGTCGAAAGTGACCGAGTAGAGCAGGGCGCCATCCACGACCTCAAACAACCAGCTGGCGTTGTCCTTGGCGGTTTGGGAGATGGGCTTGTCGTAACGCCGGCTGAGCTCGGCCAGGGTCTCGCCCAGGCGCGCTGACGCCGGCACCGCCAGCAGCGCGGTGAGCAGCAAAAGGGCGGGGAGGCGGGAGGCGGCGGGCATGGCGGGTCAGCCGAGGAGGTTTTTCAACGCGGCGAGATACTTTTCCTGCGTGCGCTGGATCACCTCGGCCGGCAGACGGGGCGCGGGCGGGGTCTGGTTCCACTTGAGAGCGACGAGGTGGTCGCGCACGAACTGCTTGTCGTAGCTCGGCGGCGAGCAGTCGGGCCGGTAGTCGGCGGCGGGCCAGTAGCGCGAGGAATCGGGTGTGAGCACCTCGTCGATCAGGAACAGGTTGCCGGCGGCGTCAGTCCCGAACTCAAACTTCGTGTCGGCCAGGATCATGCCGGCCTGCTTCGCCCGGTCATGGCCGAATTGGTAGAGCTGGAGGCTGAGCGACTTTACCTTCGCGTAAAGGGCGGCCCCGATGGTGGCGGCCCCCTGGGCGTCGTTGATCGGCTCGTCGTGCTGGCCCTTGGGCGCCTTGGTCGTGGGGGTGAAGATGGGTGCGGCGAGCTTGTCCGCCTGCCGCAGGCCGGCGGGCAGCCTGATGCCGCAGACCTCGCCGGTTTTCTGGTAGGAACTCCAGCCGCTGCCGATCAGGTAGCCGCGGGCGACGCATTCGATGGTGAGCGGCTTGAGCTTGCGCACGACCATGCTGCGGAGCTGCAGGTCGCGGCCCTTGATCCCGCGGCGGGCGAATTCGCCGGCCTGATCGGGCAGCAGGTGGTTTTGGATCAGGCCGCTGGTCTGGGCGAACCACCAGTTGCTCATCTGGGTGAGAATGGCGCCCTTGCCAGGGATGCCGTCGGGCAGGATGACGTCGAAGGCGGAGAGCCGGTCGGTGGCGACCAGCAGGAGGGCGTCACCAAGGTCGTAGATTTCCCGGACCTTGCCCGAGGCGATTTTCGGGAAGGGCAGGCCGTCAATGGAGGTGACGGCGGTCTTCGGCAGGGCGGCGGAGATCTCGGCAAAGTTCATGTCAAGGGAGTCAAGGCAGGCCCCGGAAAAAAGTAAATTACTGTCTCCGGCGGGGATGGACCCGCGCCAAGGAAAAGCCTTGCGCGAGGGGGCTCAGGCCGTAGCTTGCCCGACTCCGTGCTGGGTCCCCATCGTCTAGCCCGGTTAGGACACCACCCTTTCACGGTGAGAACCGGGGTTCGAATCCCCGTGGGGACGCCAATCTTCAAAAGCCCGTAGCTCTCGCGAGTTACGGGCTTTTGAATTTTCGGCGACCGTGAAGTAAGAATGCCGGTAAGAATAGATTCGTCAAGGCGCGCTGATGTTCAGCGATGACGCGGAGACGATCTTGGAGCGAGTGCGGATAGGCTTTAATCGCGTCTGGACCGGTTCCGTTCTGCCCCGAGCGGAGATCAGCGTGGACTATGCTGCTTGATGAGCTTCCCGAATCGCCGCAGGCCGATCGCGTCGGCAATGGACGGCGACACGGCGTTCGCGAGCGTGAGCATCTTGAGCAGCCCTCCGCCCATGATATGGGCCCGACGTCGCTGGCGGATGGTGGCGAGGATCTCGCGCGCGACCACGTCGGGCTCGCAGAGGGCGACGCCCATCTTGCGCCACATGTCGAAATATGGGGACTCCGACTCTGTGTTGGAGGGCACGGGCCCGAAAAACGAAAGCACCACGTCGGTCCCGGCAAGCTCGCGGTTGGCGCCTTGCACGTAGCTCGCCAGCGCGCCGCGGGTCGCCGCGTAGGCGCTCATAAACGGCAGCGCCACCCGGCCGTCCATGGCGCCGCCGAGATGGACGACCACTCCGCCGCCGGCTTGCTTGCGCAACCCCGGCAGGAATGCTTGGGTCACGAAGATGGGTCCCTTCACGTTGATCGCGAGCAGCGCGTCAACGTCGGCCGGCGTATAGTCCTCAATGGCCTTGCGCGGCGAGATGCCTGCGAGGTTCACCACCGCATCGATCCGGCCGAGGTGATCGAAAGCCGCAGCCGCCAGCTTCTCGAGGCTTGCCGGATCGGTGACATCCGCACGCAGATAAATCGCCGAACCGTCGTTCCGCCCGGTCAGCACGGCGGCGTCCTGCTCGCGCCGCGCCGCGAGCACGATCCGGAAGCCCTCGGCCGTGAGGAGTCTGGCAAGGGCGTTGCCAAGTCCTCCGGTTGCCCCAATAAGAACTGCGGTGGGCGCAGCGATGCCCTGTTTGGCTTTGGCG
>JANMTJ010000279.1:0-3281 GCA_031390295.1 Oleiharenicola sp. | reverse complement strand
CGCGCCATCACCCCGTTTGACTACACCTACTTCGGCCCGCCCGGCGTGGTCGCCTCCCGCCGGCACGATGCACGCGCCGACATCCACTCGCTCGTCTTTGCCAACGGCGTCCGCCTCAACCTCAAGGCGACCGACTACGAGAAGAACCATGTCTATCTCCGTCTCCGGCTGGGCCGGGGCATGGCCGCCGAACCCCCCGACCAGTCCGGCCTCGGCCTGATCGCCAGCGGTTCGTATCTCGCCGGTGGTCTCGGCCGCTACGACAACGTCGAGCTGGGTCGCCGGCTCGCGGGCGACACCCTCAGTTTCAATTTCAGCGTCGAGGAGGACGGCTGCTACTTCAGCGGCTACGCCAGCCCGGACAAGTTGGAGAAGCTCCTGCAGGTGGTCGCGGCATTCCTGACCGACCCCGCGTTCCGCCCCGAGGGCTTCCAGGGCACGGTCGCCCGTTTGCATTCCCATTACGCCGGCATCAACCGCGAGCCCGTGCAGTTCCTGCGCTCGTTCTGCCCCACGGTCATGGCCGGGGGCGATGTCCGTTACGGCCTGCCCCTGCCCGCGAGGCTCTCCGAGCGCACGCCCAGGCAAATTGAGGACTGGCTCCGTCCCATCCTCGCCTCGGGCGCAATCGAGCTGGGCCTCGCCGGGGACCTCGAGATCGAGCCCACCGTCGCCGCCGTCGCGCGCACCCTCGGCGCCCAGCCCCTGCGCCAACCCGATCCGTCCCCCAACCCGGCGCGCAAGCCCACGCTGCCCGCCCAGTCCATCAATCAGGGCTGGCTGCTTGAGGGCAGCGAACCCGGCAAGGCCGCCGTGCGCGTCTACTGGCCCGGTGTGGACGGCGATGATTACCGCACCAGCCGCCGCCTGCAGGTCCTGGCGGAAATCCTGAACGACCGGCTCCGCGTCAAGATCCGCGAGGAGCTCGGCGCCACCTACGGGCCCCTGCAGGACGTCTGGGGCAGCGAGGTCTGGCCGGGTTACGGTTACCTGGTCGTGGAGATCGAGTGCGCCCCCAAGATGGCCGATCGCGTCGCCACGCTCACCCGCCAGATCGCCGCCGACCTCGCCGCCAAGGGCATCACCCAGGATGAGTTCGAGCGCGTCATCGAGCCCCGCCTTGCCAATCTCAAGCAGGAACTCCGTAGCAACGGCTACTGGACCTTCCACGTCCTCTCCCGCATGCAGGAGAAGCCGGCCCGGGTGGACTGGCCCCTGACCCGCGACAGCGACTACCGCGGCATGCGCCGCTCCGACGTTGAGGAAGTCGCCCGTCGCAGCCTCGGCAGCGGGCGCCCCTACACCTTCATCGCCCGCCCGAAGTAAGCCGCGCCATCGAGCGGTCGTGCCACCGGACCATCAGGATCAGGGCCGCAATCGCCCCGCCCAGCGCCCAGCCCATGTCTGACTGCGTGTCCCACACGTAACCCTGCGTGCCGAGGAAATCATCCGCCGCCCCACCCGTGCCGATCGCGACCCACCACTCGATCAGCTCATAGAACGCACTGAACGCCAGGCACACACTCACGCAGAGAAACGGCAGCCAACGACTTGGTCGCGAAGCGGGTGCCAAGTCGTTGCCCTGCCTGTCCGCCGTAGCCTTGGCGAAGGCGGAAGCGGAGCCGAAGGGCCCAGTCATTCCATACTTCAGCGGCGACGTCCGCACCAGCAGCTCGCGCACCAGAATCGCCGGCACAAAGCCCTGCGCAAAATGGCCGAGCTTGTCGTAGTTGTTCCGCGACCAGCCGAACCACTCCATCGCCCAGTCACCGAGCGGCACCCGGGCATAGGTGTAGTGACCACCGAAAATCAAAATCACGCTATGCCACCAGAACAGCACGAGCAGCAGCGACGACAGCGGCAGGCGCTTCTGCAGGGCCAGCACGATGGGCAGGCCGACAAAGATGGGCGCCACCTCGAGAAACCACGTGAAACGGTCGTGTGGCCCCACGGCGGACCAGCCCAGCACCGGGGCCAGCAAAACCATGAACCAGATCAGGCGTCGATCCATGTCCCCAGCTTGCGGCGGCCGGCGTTCAGGGCAAGCCGGGCGTGGACGGCAACGGCTCGGCAAAGTCTGAGTGTGGGAGGGGCTTTATGCCCCGACACGTCGCGGGATAAACCCGCTCCCACATTCCGGAACCCCGCCAAACCCTCCCCACCCCTGCCTCGGCGAAGGATGACGCTTTGACATCCCCGCCCTCACCGCCAAAACTGCCGCCGCATCATGGATCATCTGCACGCCTACTGGCGCATGGAATACATCAAGGCCCCCCGTCCGCCGGAGGGGGCGAATCCCTTTTCCACCCTGCCCGCCCTCGGCAACGACACCGAGGCCCTGATCATCCACCGCAGCCCGCTGAGCTACCTCGTCCTCAACCGCTATCCCTACAACCCCGGCCACCTCCTCGCCGTGCCCTTCCGCCCCGTCACCGACCTGACCGAGCTCACGCCTGCCGAGCGCAGCGACCTGATGGATGAGATCATCCTGGCCCGGGAGATCCTGGAGGCCGCCGTGAGCCCGCAGGGTTTCAACATCGGCTTCAACCTCGGCACGGCCGCCGGCGGCAGCATTCCCCATCTCCACGCCCACATTGTCCCCCGCTGGACCGGCGACACCAACTTCATGCCCGTCCTCGGGGAAACCCGCGTGCTCCCGCAGTCCCTCGACGCGCTGTACCAACACTTGAAGCAAACCGTCGAGAAGTTGAGGCGCAGCATTTAATGGCCACAAAAAGTCACAAGAATCCTACTGATAGCGAGACTCTCAAGGCGCCTATAGGCGCACGGTATATCACCGCCGACAGGATGAACCCTTTTTGTGCCTCTTTGTGGCCAACCGGTCTGTTCTGTCCTCCGTCCTCTGACCTCTGACCCTCGTGTCCGCCACCAAGACCCTCTCCTATCCCAACGCCCGCCATCTCAGCCAGCTCTACTGTGGCAGCGAAGAAAATCTCATCCGGGTCGAGCACGCCCTGGCTGTCCGGCTGGTCACCCGCGATGAGTGGCTGAAGATCGACGGCGAGGCCGGGGCGGTGGCCCTTGTCACGGAGTTTTTCACGCTGCTCAACACCGGCCGCACGCAGGGTCTCGCGTACCGCACCCCGGATTTTCTCCGTCTGCTCGAACTCTTCACCAAGGATGGCGGGTCGGGCCTGCGCTCGCTGATCAACGACCCCCTCGTCATCGCCACGCGGCGGAAGAGCATCGTCCCGAAGACCCTCGGCCAGAAACTCTACCTCCAGGCCATCCTGAAGAACCCGATCGTCTTCGGCATCGGC